>CAYQBR010000053.1:0-7549 GCA_964415735.1 uncultured Klebsiella sp.
TCCTGGAACGAGAAACTGATGCGCTCACCCGCTTCGGCGAAGAGCGCCTGCACGGCGTGCTGATCGGCCGGCAAGGGCTGGTTGGCGCGCGTCGTGGCGAAGGCCTGCTGCCAGCGCGGGTCCGCCTCCAGGCTGCTGCCCTCGACAGGCAGGCTCAGGGAGAGCGGGGCTTCTCCCAGGATGCAGATCTCGTCGCAGACCTGCCATTCGGCAAAGACGGCAATATCGAAAGTGGTGGCGGACAAGGTTGCCGGCACTTCGACAGGCACCGGCAGAAAGACTTCGTTCTCGTAGGCGAAGGTCACCAGATCGGAACCGGGAAATGGCAGCCAGGTGGGCGTCGGGAACTGGATCTCGCCAGCCACGGCACCTTCAGGCAGCTGCCAGTTGGTCAGGCGGGTCGCCTCGCCGCTGTCGCCCTGCCAGCGCGAGTAGGTGTGCCAGTGCTCGGTGGGCGTCAGGCGCAGGGCCAGCCAGAGGGTCTCGCCCGGCACGACATTGCGACTCTCGGAAATCAGCTCGACCTCGATTTCCTCGCCCTGGAACACCTGGGCCTGCCCGAGGGATGGCAGGACCAGCAAGGCGGCGGTGGCCAGAAAGGCTTTGAATGGCTTGTGCATTGTCACTCTCCTGGGTCTGCATGCTGCTGACATGACCGCATTCTAGCCGCGGTCGAGGCCCTGCGACGGCTGTTTCTTGTGACTAAAGGTAACACTACTCCTGCACGGGCTCCAGCTGATCGATGACCAGCTGGAGGGCTCGCTGACCGCGGAATTCATTCACGTCGAGACGATAGACCGCACGTATCCTGGACGCGTTGCAGCGGCGCCAGAAGTCGCCATCGACATTGAACGCAATCGCATCCAGCACGGCGCGCGGCCGCCCTGGCAGACTCAGCACGAGCTTGAGATGACGCTCGCCCAGCAGTCGCTGCTGCAGCACCACGAACTCGCCGTCAAAGCTCGGCTCAGGGAAACCCTGCCCCCAGGGGCCGGCCTCACGCAGCAGCTCGGCGGTCGCCAGTGTCAGCTCGTCTGCCTCCACCTCGCCGTCCGTGAGGATGCGCGCCTGCAGCGCATCTTCACTCAGTTCCGCAGCCACCTGCTCGGCGAAGGCCTGACTGAAACGCGGGTAGTCGCACTCCCGCAGACTCAGCCCGGCCGCCATGGCATGACCGCCGAAGCGACTGATCAGCCCGGGATTGCGCGTCGCCAGCGTGTCGAGCACATCGCGGATGTGCAGGCCGGCGATGGAGCGCGCCGAGCCCTTGAGCTGCGGCTCCCCGTTTTCGTCAGCCCCGGCGCGGGCAAAAGCGATGACTGGCCGGTGCAGACGCTCCTTGATGCGCGCGGCCAGAATGCCGATGACGCCCTGATGCCATTGCGGATGAAAGAGACACACGCCCGCCGGCGCCGAATCCGGCGCAATCTCCAGAGCATCCAACTCCTGCAGCGCCTGGTCACGCATGTCCTCTTCGATGCTCTTGCGCTGCTGGTTCATCTCATCCAGCTGCTGCGCGATCCGCATGGCACGCTCCGGGTCGTCGCACAGCAGACATTCGATGCCGAGTGCCATGTCGTCCAGCCGCCCCGCGGCATTCAGCCGGGGCCCGGCCGCAAAGCCGAGATCGCTGGCCTGCAGCGACGCCAGGGAGCGCTTGCCGAGTGCCAGCAGCGCCAGAATGCCGGGACAGGCCTTGCCCGCCCGAATGCGCTTGAGCCCCTCGTTCACCAGGATGCGATTGTTGCGATCCAGGGGCACGACGTCGGCCACCGTGCCCAACGCCACCAGGTCGAGAAACGCAGCCAGATTCGGCTCGGCAATGCCCTGCTGCACAAACCAGCCCGCGTCGCGCAGCGCGCTGCGCAAGGCCGCCATGACGTAGAACACGACGCCAACGCCCGCCAGCGCCTTGCTGGGGAAGCGACAGTCCTGCTGATTGGGGTTGACGATGGCGTCCGCCTCGGGCAGTTCCCTGCCGGGCAGATGGTGATCGGTGATCAGCACCTGCATGCCGAGCACCCTGGCCGCCCTGACGCCTTCCAGACTGGAAATGCCGTTGTCCACCGTCAGCAGCAGATCGGGCGCCTTGCCGCGGGCAAGCTCGACGATCTCGGGAGTCAGGCCGTAGCCGTATTCGAAGCGGTTGGGAACGATGTAGTCCACGTGGGCGAAGCCCATGGCCCGCAGCGCCCGCAGCGCCAGCACGCAACTGGTGGCACCGTCGGCATCGAAGTCGGACACGATGAGGATGCGGCGCTGCGCGGGCAGCTGCGCCATGAGCAAGGTGACGGCGGCGTCGATGCCATGCAGGGCGGCAGGCGGCAGCAGATACTGGAAGTCCAGCGCGCGCTCGTCCTCGCGCAGCACCTGCCGGGCGGCGAGCACCCGCCGCAGCAGCGCGGGCACTGTCAGCGCACTCTGCGCGACTGCACTCGACTCACGACGGCGGATCAGCATGTTCACAGATGGCGTTGCACGAAGTCCGTGACGGCGCCCAGAGCATTGTCGAGCACGGCATAACGCTCTTCGCGTTCGAACAGGTCGCGCATGTGCGGCGGCAGTTGCGGCGACTCCAGCCCGGCACGCTGCACGGCGTCGCCGAACTTCACGGGATGTGCCGTCGCCAGGGTGATCATCGGCACGGCCGTGTCGGCATTGCAGTCACGCGCGGCCTTGATGCCGATGGCCGTGTGCGGATCGACAAGAAACTGGGACTGCTCGTACACCTCGCGGATCACGGCACAGGTCTCGTCGTCACTGACACGGGCACTGGCGAAGATCTGGCGCGCCTGCTGCCACAGCGCCGGGTCCACGCCGCGGGCGGCCGCCGCCGGGTCGGTCATGAAGCGCGCCAGCGCCTTGCCATCGCGCCCGAACAGATCGAACAGATAGCGCTCGAAATTGCTGGAGACCATGATGTCCATGCTGGGTGCCAGTGTGTGCTGCAGCGGCGATTGAGAATAGTCGTTCCTGTGCATGAAGCGATGCAGGATGTCGTTGCTGTTGGTGGCGATGATCAGCTGCTTCACGGGAAGCCCCATGCGCATGGCCAGATAACCCGCGTAGATGTCACCGAAATTGCCGGTGGGCACCGAGAACGAGACCGGTCGATGCGGCCCGCCCAGCGCGATTGCGGCGTAGAAGTAGTAGACGATCTGCGCCATGATGCGCGCCCAGTTGATCGAATTCACCGCCACCAGCTGACGCCCTGGCGGCAGGAACGACTGGTCGCCAAAGGCGGACTTCACGATGCGCTGACAATCATCGAAATTGCCGCGCACCGCAATGTTGTGGACATTCCTGCCGGGCACCGTGGTCATCTGCCGGCGCTGCACTTCCGACACGCGCTGATGCGGGTGCAGGATGAAGATGTCGACGTTCTCACAGTGACGGCACCCTTCCAGCGCTGCCGAGCCGGTGTCGCCCGAGGTCGCACCGAGAATCACCACCTTCTGATTGTTGCGGGTGAGCACGTGATCCAGCAGATTGCCCAGCAATTGCAGCGCGAAATCCTTGAACGCGAGCGTGGGCCCGCAGTAAAGCTCCAGCACCCATTCGTTGTGACCGAGCTGGCGCAGCGGGGCGACGGCCTTGTGGGCGAAGCCGGCATAGCTCTTGTCGATCAGGCCGCGCAGAGTGGCGGAGTCGATCGCGCCGTCGACGAAGGGCGTGATCACCTGATGCGCCAGTGCGGGGTAATCCAGCCCTGCCCAGGACGCAATCTGCGCCTGCGTGAACTGCGGCAGGGAGTCGGGAACATACAGGCCGCCGTCTGGTGCCAGTCCGGTGAGCAGAACCTGTTCGAAGGTCTGGGCGGGCGACTGCCCTCGTGTGCTGATGTATTTCATGCTGCGTGCCTGCTTGAATTCGTGTTCATCAATTGCCGTCGCCGTCGAAAAGCTCCACGCGAATGCGGGTGATGCGCTCGACCACTTCCGGCAGTGCCTCGATGGCCGCGATGGCCTTGTTCATGTTGCTTTCCTGCACCTTGCCGGTCAGCAGCACCACGGGCACGATCACCTCGCCGGTTTGTGCGGCATCCGGCTCCTTCTGGATCAGGGCCTCAATGTTGATGCTGTGCTGCATGAGGATCTGCGAAAGGTGCGCCATGACCCCGATCCTGTCGCGCACGGAAATGCGCAGATAGTACTCGCTCTCGATGTCATCGATCTTCAGGATGGGCAGATCATCACGCAGACTGGCGAACGAGAGCGCCGGCACGGAGGCAGGACGCACAGCCTCGCCACTGCCATAGCTGCGCACGATGTCGATGAGGTCTGCCACCACGGACGACGCCGTGGCCTTGGCACCCGCACCGGGGCCGTAGTAAAGCGTGGACCCCGCGGAGTCCCCCTTCACCACCACGGCATTCATCACGCCATTGACGTTGGCGATCAGCTTCTGTGAGGAAATCAGCGTGGGATGCACGCGCATCTCGATGCCGGCCGCCGTCATGCGGGCAATGCCCAGATGCTTGATGCGATAGCCCAGCTCTTCGGCATAGCTCACATCCGCCGTGGTGACCTTGCTGATGCCTTCGGTGTAGACCTTGTCGAAACTCAGCGCAATGCCGAACGCATTGGACGCGAGAATGGTGAGCTTGTGCGCCGCATCGATGCCCTCCACGTCGAAGGTCGGGTCGGCCTCGGCATAGCCCAGCGCCTGCGCCTCCTTGAGCACGTCCTCGAAACTGCGGCCCTTTTGTGCCATCTCGGTCATGATGAAATTGCCGGTGCCGTTGATGATGCCGGCCAGCCACTGGATCGAGTTGGCCGCCAGGCCTTCGCGCAGCGCCTTGATGATCGGGATGCCACCGGCAACGGCGCTTTCGTAGGCCACGATCACGCCGCGGCGGCGAGCGGCGGCGAAGATCACATTGCCGTGCACGGCGATGAGAGCCTTGTTGGCGGTCACCACATGCTTGCCATTCTCGATCGCACGCAGGATCAGGGAGAGCGCCGGCTCGGTGCCCCCGAGCACTTCCACCAGGATGTCGACGGCCGGATCATCAGCCACGGCGAACACATCCGTGCTGTACTGCACACCGGAGTAGTCATAGGCAGGATTGCGGCGACGCGACGCAACGTGAGTCACTCGCAGCGTGCGGCCCAGTCTGCGCCCCAGCTCCTCCTGCTTGGACTGCAGCAGGGTCAGGGTGCCGCCTCCGACTGTGCCCAAGCCACAGATACCGACGTTGAATTGCTGTTTGCCTGCTGCTTCTGCGCTCTGTTTCAAGACCTGTCCTCGTAGCCTGACGTGAAAAATGGCGCCCATTGTACTCAAAAACGCGCGCGAAAAAGCAGCCACTTCGCGGCTTGACGCGGCGAAGTGGCATGGCGAGCTGTGGGAGTTCGGGCGGTGGATTTACTGGCCGAAAACGGCGCCTGCCAGCTGGGCCGGCTCGAGATAGCCGGGAATGACGGTGCCATCCTGCAGCACCAGCGCCGGCGTGCCGGAGATGCCGATGCGATTGCCCAGATTGTAGTGACGCAACACGGGGTTGTCGCACTCGCGATTCGGCAGGTTCTGCCCATTCTTGGCCTGCGTCAGGGAACGCTTGCGGTCATCCGAGCACCACACGGAAATCATCTTGGGATAGGCTTCGGAGGCCTCGCCCCCCCGCGGATAGGCGACGTAACGCACCTGGATGCCAAGATCGAGAATGGCCTCGATGTCGCCATGCAGCTTGCGACAATAGGCACAGTCGACATCTGTGAAAACCGTGATCGTGCCCTTGGTCTGCTCGGGCGTGAAGATCACCATCTCGTCTTCAGGCACTGCGGCGACCCACGCGGCGATCTGCTTCTGCCGGGCGGCGGCGGAAAGATTCACGAGCCCGGTCTCCGTGGCCTGGAAAAGATCCCCGGTCACCAGGTGTGCGCCGGTGCGATCAGAAAACAGCTTCTCACCGGAATCCAGTTCGACCTCGATGAGACCCTCGAACGAGGTCTCGCTGATGGCAACAATCTGCAGCTGTGAGCCAGTCGCGGCCACCAGGGACGCGGTGAGGCGAGTCTTGAGTTCCTGCGCCCACTCGGGAATGGCGGCATCCTGCGCGAAGGACATGGACGACAGACTGCCGGCGAGCAGCGCCAGCGTGAAGCAACGACGGAACGAGATCTTCATGAGCACAGGCCCTCGAAGGCAAGTGGGAATGGATGCAAAGGTATCACAGGCGGCTTTTCGCTCGCCAATGAAAAAAGGGAGACACGCGAACGCTCTCCCTTGTTTCAGGCTGCCATAACCCGCTGCGAGCAGCGGAGCAGGATCAGCTTGATTTCTTTTCCAGCTTCTCGGTGATGCGGGCTGCCTTGCCGGACAGATCACGCAGGTAGTACAGCTTGGCCTGACGCACATCGCCGCGACGCTTCAGCGTGATGCTCTCGAGCATGGGGCTGTAGGTCTGGAAAGTACGCTCGACGCCGACACCGTGAGAGATCTTGCGCACGGTGAAAGAGGAGTTCAGCGCGCGATTGCGGATCCCGATGACCACGCCCTCGAAAGCCTGCAGACGCTCGCGGTCGCCTTCCTTGATCTTCACTTGCACGACGACGGTGTCACCGGGACTGAACTCCGGGATCTCCTTGCTCATCTGTGCCTGCTCAACCATCTGAATGATCTTGTTCTTGCTCATTGCCTTGCTCCCGGGTGCGGAGGGCCACGCGTCAGCGCTGCGCCTCGTAATCATCGATAAATTGTTCCAGCAAACTCTTCTGCTCGTTGTCGAGCGTCATTCCTTCCAGCAGATCCGGTCGCTTCAGCCAGGTTGCCCCGAGGCTTTGCTGCAATCGCCATCTGCGTATCTCTTCGTGGTTGCCGCCGGTCAGCACCGCCGGCACTGCCTGGCCGCGAAACACCTGTGGCCGGGTGTACTGCGGGCAATCCAGCAGGCCATCCGCGAACGAATCGGCCTGGGCCGAGCCTTCATGCCCCAGCGCGCCAGGCTGGTAGCGGATGACGGCATCCATCATGACCATGGCCCCCAACTCGCCGCCGCTCAGGACATAGTCCCCGACCGACCACTCTTCGTCGATCTCGCTGTGCAGCACACGCTCGTCGATGCCTTGGTAACGGCCACAGACGAGGATCATCGCGCTGCGCCTGGCCAGTTCCTCCACCCCGCGCTGATCGAGACGTCGCCCCTGCGGTGACAGGTAGATCACGACCGGGGTTTCACCTTCCGCACTCAGTGCCGCCCTGGCGGCGCCGATGGCGGCAGCCAGTGGCTCCGTCTTCATCAACATGCCGGGGCCGCCCCCGAACGGGCGATCATCCACGGTGCGGTGGCGGTCGAAAGTGAAATCCCGCGGATTCCAGCTGCGCACTGTCACGATGCCTTCGCGACACGCCCGCCCGGTGATGCCATGCTCGGTGACCGCGGCGAACATCTCGGGAAGCAGCGTGACTATGTCGATCTTCACGCCCTGCCCCCTTGCGCCGTGTCAGGCCAGATAATCCGGCTCCCAGTCGACCACAATGCACTTCTCATCACGACTCACCCGATGCACCACCCGCTGCGGCAGGTAGGGGATCAGACGTTCCCGTC
>CAYQBR010000054.1:0-7535 GCA_964415735.1 uncultured Klebsiella sp.
TCAATGGTCGTCGAGATTGTCGTCGTAGTCGTCGTAATCGTCGACTTCGTAACTGTCCTTGAAGCTCTGATCGTTGCCATCTTCCTCGAACTGCAGGTCGCCATACATGCGCTTCCAGTCCAGGCGTTCTTCCGTGCGGCGACGAAGTTCGGTCAAGCGGCGTTTGTGCACGCGCTTGTCGTTCGCTTCATCTATTTCAGTTTCCGGGATGAAGGCAGCGGAATCAAAAAAGTCCTTGGAGGTATCAGCGATATCATCCCATTGATGACTTTTCATGTGATTAATCTCTCGCTCAATCAGTGTGTATCGATCGAATTGCCCGTGAACGACGTGCATTGGGCGAAACATTTTTGCAGCGTTGTCAAGACATTCCGCCCGGCGCGTCACGTTGCGAATTATGGAGTTAAAATTCGATAAAGCAAGAGGCAGTCTGGTAAAATTTTAGCCAGCTTTTCTTTGCTTTAACGATATGAATTCATTTGGTTTTTTCTTTTTTTGATGATGTGTTGTCGCGGCTCTCGGCCGCTTTGAAGGAGGGGTGTGGAATGGCAGCGCAGTGCCTTGACTGTGGCATGCGGGTGACTGCAGGGGTTCTGACTTGCCCCAAATGCGACGCGCTGCTGGACGAGCAGACGGATGGCTCCGTCCTGCATCGAGACATCGCGCATCAGCATGAAACGGTGGCGCAGGCCATGGCAAAGCTGGAGCACGCGTTGCAGGATTGCCGGCACAGTCACGCCTGCGGGGTGCGCCTTGCTGTCGGGCGAGGGGTGATTCGCGAGGAAGTCATGCGCCAACTGAGCTGGCTGGCGATGAGCGGCGAGATACTGGACTTCGACCATGACGAGGGCAATACCGGCGCCATCATGGTCACGCTGCGACGTGCGCCAGGGCGTGCAGCCGCGAGACGTGCCGCTCAGAAGCCCTGATCGATCAGCCGGAAGTCCGGCACGATCACGGGGGCCAGCTCCTCTTCCTGCGGGATCAGTTCAGAGGGCGGTCTTGCATCCGGGCCGAAGGAAAAACTGAAGCTTCCCCGTGCCACGAAATTCACCGGGTCGATCGCGGCCCATTCCACCGTGTAGTAGTCCGCTGCCGGCAGTGGTGGCAGATCCCAGAAGAAGACCCGGCTGGCATCCGGGTTGTAGCGAAAGCCGATATCCACTGGCGTGTTTCCCGGTGCCTTGAGCACCAGTTTCACCAGGCGCACATAAGTGCTGAAGCGCATCATCAGATCAGCGGGCGCTTCGGCCAGGACCGCGTTGTCCACGGGTGCGGTTTCCGTGACCACGTCGCTGTTGGAGTTGATCGTCATGACATGCTGGGCGCTGGCCAGCGGGCTCAGCAGCACGAGCAGCAGGGCGCAGAGGCCTGAGAGCGCCCTGCGGCGAGTGCCGTATTGAGTGACTTTCTTCAAATGCAGCAATGACATGGGCCTGGTCCTCGAGATGGCGATGCCGGAACGGCGGTTTTTATAGCATGACCCGGCTGATCCTTGTAAAGCGGAATGTGGGAGGCGTTCCAGTATCTGGCAATTCACCAGGAATGCGTCAGCAGATTCACTATCGTTCTGCCTGACGAATTCCAAAAACCCGGGGTTTTCCGGATTACGCCAGAACTATTTCGATATGCGGGAGACGCTTGCAGGTGCCCATGGTGTCATGCCGCCGTCAGTAAGCGCCCGTTCGAGGCCGCCACGGCAATCGCTGGCAGCGACAGTGCTGCCCAGCCTGCTCCAATAAGAGTAAAAGGAAGCGCCCCCATGCAGGTTTCGAAAACCTTGATTCATTCCGGTATTCGCCGGTCTGTCGGATTCGTGATGGCAGCTGGTCTGCCGGCCACGACCACGCCGCAATCCTTGCCAGTACTCTCTTTTCTCCGAGTTCCCCGTTTGCCCACCAACCATGACGTCGTTGCGGCGTCTCAGGGAGTTCATTGATGTCCGTCCGTATCAGCCGGCTTCGCAGTGCCGGAACCCTCTCATGGCTTGCGACCATCCTCGTCAGCGTCTGCCTCATGAACGCGGCACTCGCCCAGCCCGCCTACCGCAAGGGGCAGTACCTTGAGCCGGCGTATGAAGGCTGGCGCCAGAATGCCGATGGCACCTATGTGTTCATCTTTGGTTACCAGAACGAGAACTGGGAAGAGGAACTGAAAGTCCCGGTAGGCGAAAACAATTTCTTCTCTCCCGGCCTGGAGGACCGTGGCCAGCCCACGCATTTCCTTCCGCGGCGCAACCGTTTCACCTTCGAGGTCCCTGTCCCGGCCGACTGGGGTGACAAGGAACTTGCCTGGACGCTGACCGTCAACGGCGTGACCAAGGTGGCCTATGCCACCCTGGCGCGCGACTACGTGATCGACAACGTGGTGATTGCGTCCGAAACCGGCTCGCTCGGTGCGGGCACCAGCAGCCCCGAATCGCGTTCCAATCAGCCGCCGCTCGTGACGGTGCAGGGCGACCGTGTCGGTGACGAGATCGTGCGCAGCGTCCGTGTGGGCCAGCCCTTGACACTCCAGGCCCATGTGGCCGATGACGGTCTGCCCAAGCCGCGTGCGGCTGGTGGAACACCACTGCAGCGCATGATGCGTCCGCCCACACGGGTCACCGTGGGCAAGACCAACGGCCTCTTCCTGTCCTGGAACATTTACCGCGGCGAGGGCAATGCCACCTTTGATCCGCCTCAGGTCAAGCCTTGGGAAGACACCCGCACTTCCGCCAATTCTCCCTGGGGCGCCCTCTGGGTGCCGCCGCCGATCCCCGAGGACGGCATGTATTCCGTGAACGTCACCTTCGACACACCCGGCACCTATGTGCTGTGGGCACGAGCCGATGATGGCGGGCTGTTTCACGATCAGTACGTCACGGTCAACGTGACGCCCTGAGCAGGACGAAATTGCAATGCGTGTGCCGGGGCAGGCGACCGGCATACGGATGACAATGGGTTGCGTGACACATCGCGCAGGCGATGGCACTGGTACGCGACAGAACAACAACAAGATGTAGTGCTACTAAACGACGGAGATTCACAATGCGTGATCACTTTCACCGCAACAGCCTGATGCACCTGAAACATTCCATTCTCTACACCTCGATCGCCATCGCCACCGCATTGCCAGGAGTCAGCTTCGCGCAAGCCACTGCTGCCGACGACGAGGCAGAAGTGGAGGAAGTGGTCGTCACGGGTACCTATATTCGCAATAGTGCCTTCGCCGGTGCCTCGCCCGTCGACACCATCGACCAGGATGCGCTGCTTTCCACGGGCTCGGTCAGTACCGGACAGTTCATGCGTGACCTTGTCTACACTGACAACGTGGACGCCGTATCCAACGTGCTGGGAGGCCCAGGCGGAGCACAGGATGGCAACACCTCCGGCTTCAACCTGCGCGGTCTTGGCAACAGCAGCACGCTGACCCTGTTTGACGGCAGACGCGTGGTCAATGCCGAGGAAGTCGGCTCAGTGGTCCCTGATATCGCCCTGAGCCGCATGGAAATCGTGCTCGACGGTGGCTCCGCCCTGTACGGCTCCGACGCCGTCGCCGGCGTGGTGAACCTGATTCCCATCAAGGAGTACGATGGAGTGCGAGTTCGCAGCTCCTACGGCCGCGATGAGCAAGGCACCATGGAGGAGTACTCCATGGGTCTTCTCTGGGGAAAGCAGATCAATGATTTCAATGTTGTAGCTGCCCTGCAGATGAAGAAAGACACTCCCATGATGCGTTATGAGCGGCCCAAGTATCTGCGCGCCGACAACGACATCTTCACTGACGGCCCGCCCGGCACTTTCCGCGGATTGACCAGTGCCACGCCGCTGGTGGACCCGTCCTGCGGCACCTTCGGCAATGATCAGAATGACAAGGGGCAGTTCGACAGTTTCCCCAGCGGTATTCGCCTTGCCAACGGGCAGCGCTGCGCGATCTTCTTTGGTCAGTGGATTCAGTACAACCGACCGAGCGAGCAGTTCACCGGCTATGTCAATGTGACTCATCAGACGACTGACTGGCTGGAACTGGAATACCAGGCTGTGTTCGATCACAACCTTTCCGTGTTCATTACCGAGGCAGCCTCGCCGATGAACACCACGCGGGCTGCCACCATGGTCATTCCGGCCAATCACCCGGCCAACCCGTTTGGCCAGGCGGTGTACCCGATTGCCTTCCGTACCTTCAATGGCCGTTCGCTGGCGCCGCAACCCAGCTACCTGAAGGCCGGTTCACAATGGGATGACACGGTTTATCTGACGGACCGCCACACGCTTTCTGCTCGCTATGAGCTGGGCGGTGATTGGTCAGGCTCAACGTCCTTCAGCCACCAGCTTCGACGCGACCGCTACACTACCTATGAAGAGCAGGCAAGTCGCATTCGTGCAGCGTTCCAAGGCAAAGGAGGTCCAAACGGCAATGAATGGTTCAATCCCTTCATGTCCTCAGACCCCCGCTCTCCTTTTTTCCGAGCTGGCGTGACCGAAAACAGCCAGGCGCTTGTGGACTGGCTGTCCATCCAGAAGACCACCGAGGATCTGCGTCGTTATCGCGTGTTCGACACAGTCATCACGGGCCCGCTGTTTGAAGTGCCGGCCGGTGCTGTGCAAATGGCCTTCGGCGGACATATCCGTGACGACAAGACCATCGACAATCCTGTCAAGGCTCGCACTATCGGCGAGGATTTCAATGCCCCGGCGACAATCCAGACTCAGTCTGCCTCCGAGTCCACCACCAGGGCAGTCTTCCTCGAGATTGAGGCCCCGATTCTGGATAATCTGTCCGTTCAGGCTGCGGCTCGCTATGAGAAATTTGACGATCTGAATCTGCGGACCACGACGCCCAAGCTGGCGATCCGCTGGGAGGCCCTCCCCACGCTCGCTGTCCGTGCATCCTGGGGTGAAGGATTCCTGGCTCCGGTAGCCAGCCAGGTGGGTACGGTGAACCTGAACGCCTGCTCGAGTGCGCGCGACGGTACGGACCAGTTGACTGGCCTGTCCTTCATCGGCGTGGACGGCTGCACCACCAGCAACCCGCTGTTGGACGTGGAGCGCTCCACCCTGCAGAACATCGGTTTCACCTGGGAGCCGCTCGATGGCCTGTCCATCGGCCTCGACTATCAGGAAATCGAATACACAGGCCGTATCTTCACCCTGACCAACCAGGACATCGGCACACAGGACTTCATCAACGTGCTGGCGGCCATCGGTGCCACACCCGAGTCCTTCAGCCGCACGCCAGGTTCCGCGACATGGGAAGCGGCCCGTGCCTGGGTGAATGCGAACCCGAATCCCGCCATCGTGCGTGATCCGGTGACACTGCGTGCCTCACGCATCCTGCGTCAGCCACAGAACGTGGACCAGATAGATGTCCACACTGTCGACCTGCAGGCCCGTTACGAGTTCAGCATCGACAACTGGGGTGACTTCAGCATTGCTGCGGATGCGACGCATTACAGATCCTATCTGTTGACAGAGTTCAACGGTGCAACCCGTGAGATGGCTGGCTTCAACAACGGCGATACCGGCAAGGCGCCGCCCCTGCCCAAGACCAAGGTGAACTACACCTTGAGCTGGATGCGTGAGGCACACTCCGCTCGTCTGACCGTGCGTTACAACGACGATGTGGATTTCGGTCTGCTGGCCCCGGTGACACTGGCAAACCCGCCGGCGACCACTGGTGGTCTGCGCAAGATGACAGTGAAGGGAGGCTACCGAGCCAACCTGAACTATGGTTACAGCATGGACAGTCTGTTTGGCTTCGGACAGTCAGCCAACATCAGCGTTGCCGTGCGTAACATCTTCGACTGGGAACCCACCCGTCTGCCGATCCAGGGTGGTTTGGAAACTCGACTTTATGATCCCTACGGTCGCATGTTCACTCTCAGTCTGGATGTCGAGATCTGACAGACTTGCCTCAATGAGTACCTCCCTCCGCTCTCAGGCCACTTCCGTGTTGCTCCGAACACGGGGGCGCGCCTGAGGGCGGAACCTCTTCTGCTACGGAGTGGATGAACATGCCAGTGCCTGTTGCCGGAACGTTGTTTTCTCTCAAGCGTCTGGCCGCGGCCATGGCTGTTTGCAGTGCGATGTTCGGCTGGTCTGCGGGCAGTCTTGCCCAGGACAGCGCGGCACTTGATTCCACCGTGATCTATCCCGCGGACTATTTCGCCCAGTTCAATCCCGTGAACGTGAACGACATGATCGATCGCGTCCCGGGCATTTCAGTGGCCCTCAACGCTGGCACGCCCAGCGGTGGCGGGGCGACAAACAACAACAACGCCAACAATCGCGGCCTGGGGGCCGGCGCCCAGATCCTCATCGACGGCAAGCGACTGGCTGGCAAGGACAACGAGGCACGCACACAATTGAGCCGCATCGCGGCCGCCCAGGTGCGTCACATCGAGATCATCCGGGGGACCTCCGGGGATCTGGACGTGCGCAGTGCCGGACAGATCGTCAATATCGTGCTGCTGGAAACTCTCGCAACTTCTACCGTGTCGGTGGAGGCGGGGGCCATTGCGTATCGCGATGAGCACATCGAGCCGCAGGGCAGTGTGGTGTACAGCGGGCAACGCGGCGGCCTGAACTACCTGTTCAGCGCCGAGAGTCGCGCCAATTACGAAGCCCTGCACAGCTGGGAGTCCAGTTACAACGCCGATTTCTCCCCCAATGACCGCATCCTGGTGGACCAGGTGCGAGAGCAGAACAATCTCAGCCTGAACAGCAATCTCACCTATGATCTGAGCCTGAACGATCGACTCGCCTTCAACGCCCTGTACAGCGAGACCGATCCGCCCACCCGTCTCGAGCGCGAGATCATCAACCTGAATCGACTTCCCGCCGTGACGCGCTGGGAGCGCGAGACCTTGCCGTCCACCCGGGACAACTGGGAGGCAGGAGGCGACTATGAACACCTGTTCCCCAATGGCAGCCGCTATCGTGCCCTGGTGATCTTCAACGAGGAGAACCAGGGCACGGTGCGTGAGCGCTTTGCCGGTGCCACCGCAGACTCGGCCACGCGCAAGAACTTGTTTCTGGCGACACAGACGCGCAATGTCGAGCGCATCCTGCGCACGTCCTACAACTTCCAGCTCGCCGCGGGTCAAGGGGTGGAGATCGGGGTCGAGCGCGCGCTGACCCGGCTCGATTCGGCGCTGCGCATGGGCATGGCAGTGGCGGGGGGCAGCAACTCGCCGGCCCATGGGGACCTGGTGCCTGTCGTCGTGCCCAATGCCAACTCCACAGTGCAGGAGATCCGCTACGAAGCCTTTGGGGTGCACAACTGGCAGATCAATCCGCGCATGGCGCTCGAGAGCACGCTGCTGGTGGAAGTGTCCGAGATCGAGCAATGGGGGGATGTCCAGAATCGCCGCCGCTTCACCTTTCCGCGCCCGAAGGTGGATTACCGATTCGACATGAATGCCTCCACTCAGCTGCGGCTGAGCGTGGAGCGCTTCATCTCCCAGCTGGCCTTCGCCGACTTCGCCGCCGCGTCGGCCAACAATCGGGATGAACAGCAGGCCATCGTCGCGGGCAATCCCGAGCTGGAACAGG
>CAYQBR010000055.1:0-7493 GCA_964415735.1 uncultured Klebsiella sp.
CGGGGATGCCCGGGTGAAGGCGCCACAGCGCCCACATGCCGAGCAGGCACATGGCAAGCACGATCCAGACCAGCAGCGTGAGCGTCGGCAGATGGGGGGCGAACATGGCGGGCACCGTCCAGAGGGAGTGATCAGCGTGTCGCCATGGTGCGCAGGGTGCGCAAACCGGTCAATTGCGGACGGGCGGGTTTGTGGGGCCGAAAGGCGGCTCGAATGTTCAAGAATCGAACAAACGCAGCCGCCGCTGCAGGCCTAGAGGACGTCGAGCTTGGCGTAGGACAGCACCAGCCACTTGCTGCCCACGTCGTGGAAATTCACCTGCACCCGCGCATTGGCGCCGTGGCCTTCACAATTGAGCACCACGCCTTCGCCGAACTTGCCGTGGCGCACGCGGGCGCCCAGGCGGATGCCGGAGTCGGGGATGTCCTCCTGCCGCAGCATCGGCGCAGGTCGCGCCCCGAAGCTCGGGCGCGTGATGCTGGCCTTGAGGCGGACGTGCTCCACCAGATCGGCAGGAATCTCGCGGATGAAGCGCGAGGGTCGGGTGATGTTCACCTCGCCGTGCAGCCGGCGCGATTCCGCATGCGTGAGGTAGAGCTTGCTGCGGGCACGGGTGATGCCGACATAGCAGAGTCGGCGCTCCTCTTCGAGACCGGCGATGCCGTCCATGGACATCTTGTGCGGGAACAGTCCTTCTTCCATGCCGGCCAGGAACACCAGATGGAACTCCAGACCCTTGGCCGAGTGCAGGGTCATGAGCTGCACGGCGTCGTCGGATTCGCCCGCCTGGCCCTCGCCGGCATCCAGCGAGGCCTGGTCCAGAAAGGCAGCCAGGAATTCGCGCGACTCCACCGCCATGGCCTCGGCATCGGCGTCCAGCTCGTCGTGACTGCCGGCGGCGTTCACCAGCTCCTGCAGGTTCTCGATGCGCGCGGCGGCCTTCTCGCCGCCTTCCTTCTCGTGATGCTCGATCAGGCCGCTGTGGACGATGACGTATTCCACTTTCTTCGCCAGCGGCAGCGGGTCGCAGGCGTCATCCAGGGCCTGGATCAACTCGAGGAAGCGCTGCACCGCACTGGCAGCGCGGCCTGCCAGCAGGCCATGCTCCAGCGCCTTGACGCAGGCGGCCCACAGCGAGAGCTCCTCGCCGCGCGCCACGCTGCGCAGCGTCTCGATGGTCTGATCGCCGATGCCGCGCGTGGGCACATTGATGACGCGCTCCATGGCCGTGTCATCGTGGCGGTTGATCAGCAGACGCAGATAGGCGAGGGCGTTCTTGATCTCCAGGCGCTCGTAGAAGCGGTGGCCGCCATAGATGCGATAAGGCATGCCGACGCGCAGCAGCGCATCTTCCAGCTCGCGCGATTGCGCGTTCGAGCGGTACAGAATGGCGGCCTCGCTCAGGCGGTGCCCGCTGTTGAGCCACGCCTGCAGGCGCTCGACGATGAAGCGCGCCTCGTCCTGCTCGTTGAAGGCTTCGTAGAGCGAGATGGCCTCGCCTTCCTTGTCCTGCGTCCACAGCTCCTTGCCCAGGCGCCCCTGGTTGTTGGCGATCAGCCGGTTGGCGGCCTTCAGGATGGTGGAGGTGGAACGGTAGTTCTGTTCCAGGCGCACGATCTCGGCGCCGGGGAAGTCCTGGTTGAAGCGCTGGATGTTCTCGATCTTCGCGCCGCGCCAGCCATAGATCGATTGATCGTCGTCGCCCACCACCATGAGCGCGTTGTCGCGCCCGGCGAGTACGCGCAGCCAGGCGTACTGCACGGTGTTGGTGTCCTGGAACTCATCCACCAGAATGTGGCGGAAGCGGCGCTGGTAGTGCTGCAGGATCTGCGGGTGATTGAGCCACAGCTCGTGGGAGCGCAGCAGGATCTCGCCGAAATCCACCATGCCGCCGCGCTGACAGGCGTCCTCATAGGCGGCATACAATGCCACCAGATTGCGCGTGTACTCGTCGCCGAAATGCTCGATGTGATGCGGGCGCAGACCTTCGTCCTTCTGCGAATTGATGTACCACTGGCATTGCCGTGGCGGCCAGCGTTCCTCGTTGAGGCCGAGATTGCGACACAGACGCTTGATCAACCGCAGCTGGTCGTCGCTGTCCAGGATGTGGAAGTTCTCCGGCAGATTCGCCTCGCGCCAGTGCGTGCGCAGCAGGCGGTGCGCCAGGCCGTGGAAGGTGCCCACCCACATCGCCCCCACGGGCTGCTCCAGCAGCTGTTCGATGCGGTGCCGCATCTCCCGCGCCGCCTTGTTGGTGAAGGTCACCGCCAGAATGGAGAAGGGCGAGGCGCCCTCGATCTGCATCAGCCAGGCGATGCGATGCACCAGGACCCGCGTCTTGCCGCTGCCGGCGCCGGCCAGCACCAGCAGATTGCTGGCGGGTGCGGCCACGGCCTGGCGCTGCGGATCATTGAGGGAGTCGAGAAGGTAAGAAACGTCCATGGGGCGGCATTGCTCTCTCTAATTGAACAGATAATGCAGAACGATCCCCGCGAACACCACCGCGCCCACGCGGTGATTGTGCAGGAAGGCCTGGAAGCAGCCCTCGGGTGAGCGGGTGCGCGTCATGGTCGCTTGCTGCACGAACATCACGGCCGCCGCGACGAGGCCCGCGTAGAAGAACAGGCCCAGGTCGAACTGCCGGCCCGCCAGCAGCATGGCCAGCAGGAACAGCCCCTGCAGGGCGCCGATGATCAGCCGGTCCGCCTCGCCGAACAGGATGGCCGTCGACTTGACGCCGATCTTCAGGTCATCGGCGCGATCCACCATGGCGTACTGCGTGTCATACGCCACTGTCCACAGGCAATTGGCCACGAACAGCAGCCACACCTGCACCGGCAGTTCGCCACGCTGCGCGGCGAACGCCATCACGATGCCCCAGGAGAACGCCACGCCCAGCACCAGCTGGGGCAGATGCGTGAAGCGCTTCATGAACGGGTACAGCGCCGCAATGGCCACGGCAAAGAAAGACAACTGGATCGTCAGCGCATTGGTGAACAGCAGCAGCACGAAGCCGAGGGCGCACAGCGCGCCGAACACAAGAAGGGCCTCGTGGCGCTTCACCTGCCCGGTGATGAGCGGACGCGCGCGCGTGCGCTGCACGCTGCCATCGAAACGCGTGTCGGCGAAGTCGTTGATGGCGCAGCCTGCCGAGCGCATCAGCGCGGTGCCCAGCGCGAAGATCAGCAGCAGGTGCAGGTCGGGCAGGCCCTGCGCGGCAATCCACAGCGCCCCGAGTGTGGGCCACAGCAGCAGGTAGATGCCGATCGGGCGGTTCAGGCGTGTGAGCTGCACGAAGGCGGGCAGGCGGGCGTGCGCCGCGGGAAAGCGGCGTGCGAAAGCGGCCGTGCCGGCGCTCAGTGCGGTCTGCAGGCGCTCACGGAGCGAGTCGAGTGGCGTGCTCACGGCTGCCTCGTCATTGGAAGTTGTCGGCCATCTTGCAGATGTCTTCGGCTGCGGCCAGCACCTTGTCGATGGCGGCGGCCACCTTGACCGGGTCGAGTCCGTAGCGCTGATACAGCGTCAGCGGGATCTCCTCGGGCGGCGCATCGCCGATGCCGTGGTGACGCAGATGCCGCATGGCGATGAAGATCAGATGCGGGTAGGCGCAGTGCTCGCCTTCGTATTCCGGTTCGTTCTGGAAGCGCAGGGCCACGCTCACCTCGGGCGGCATGTTCCACAGCTGCATCAGCCACGCGGAGATCTGTTCGCGGGTGACGCCCAGCAGATGATGGTCGATGGCCGCATGACTGATGTGAGGATTGGCCTCGACATGACGGCAGATGGACGAGAAGTGCGGCGGGAAGGTGTGGGCCAGCACCAGGTAGCCGAAGTTGTGCAGCAGGCCGGCCAGGCACGCGAGCCCGAGACTCGGACGCTGGGCGGGCGGCATCAGCTTGACGATGGCCTCCACGGCGTTGGAGCAGAACACCGACTGCTGCCAGTAGGGCGTGAAGCCGTCCGGGCAGTCCTTCGGCATGGCCAGCGTGTTGCCCAGGGCCATGCCCAGCGCCAGATTGCTCACCAGGTCGAATCCGAGAACGCGCATGATGGCGTCCTGCACCGACTTGATCTTGCTCGGCGCCGCGTAATAGGGCGACGAGGCCCAGCTCACCACCTGTGCAGCCAGGCTCGCATCCGACTCGACGATCTCGGCCAGCTCGGACACGGTGGCCTCCGGATTCGAGCGCAAGGTGATGATGCGCTGAGCCGTCTGCGGCAGCGGGGGAATCTCCAGGGTCTCTTCCAGCCGCTGCTTGATGCGCAGGGTGGTGAAGTTGCGGATCGAGTTGAAGATCTGGTCCAGGTCGCTGCTGGCGGCGGGGGCGCGTCGGTACAGCGCCTCGGCCGGCACGGTGCAGCGGATGGCCCGCACGCGGTAGGAGGATTCCCGCAGGGCTTCGCGCAGGGTGCTCAGGGCGACTTCCTGACGCTCCACGCCGTCGACGGTGATGATGTCGTACTGGCAGTGCGTGTGCGCCGCGACGGCCTCGTCGAGAATGGTCGGCAGCAGGAAGAACACAGGCGCATTCTCGATCTGCGTGAGCTTGCCGGCCCGGGTCAGGTCGACGATGTCGCGCTGGCGCATGGGCACGAGCTCGCGCTCGACCAGGCTGTTGAGCAGCTTCAGGTCCAGCAGATGCGAGACAGGCACGACCACCTGACCGCGGCCACGGCCATCGGCAAGCAGCACAACACGAACGGGATTGGTGGGTTCGGCATACATCCGAGCGGCCTGCTGTGTGTGCATGGTGCGCCTGACTGTTGTGGTGGGGAGGCGGGGCACGCGCCCTGAGGGCGGCGATCCGCGAGGTGTTCGAAGTGGCGGCATTATAGCCACGTGAACGCTGTGCCGCCTACCCGGGAAATGCCGGGTCAGACATTGTGGGGGTCAGACATTGCCGTACAGCTCGCGTTCGCCCAGCCAGCGCCGGATCAGCGGCTCCACATGGGCGGGGTAGTCCTGCAGCAGGATCTCGGCATGCTCGCGCACCTGCTCCAGCATCCCGGCGTCGCGCACCAGGTCGGCGATGCGGAAACTCATCAGCCCCGTCTGCGCCGTGCCCAGCACCTGACCGGGGCCGCGCAGGGCCAGGTCCTTCTCGGCGATCAGGAAGCCGTCGGTGCTGTCGCGCATGATGCCGAGGCGCTCCTGGGCCAGGGCGGAGAGCGGGGCCTGATAGAGCAGCACGCAGTGGCTGGCCACGGCCCCTCGGCCCACCCGTCCGCGCAGCTGATGCAGCTGCGCCAGGCCGAGCCGCTCCGGGTTCTCGATGATCATCAGACTGGCATTGGGCACATCCACGCCCACCTCGATCACCGTCGTCGCCACCAGCAGCTGCAGCTCGCCGGCCTTGAAGGCGTCCATCACGGCGGACTTCTCGCGCGGCTTCATGCGGCCGTGCACCAGACCGATGGCCAGGTCCGGCAGCTGCTGGCGCAGGGCCTCGGCACTGGCTTCGGCGGCTTGACACTGCAGGGCCTCGGATTCCTCGATGAGGGTGCAGACCCAGTAGGCCTGGGCGCCCCGACTGCAGGCATGGTGGATGCGCGCGATGATCTCGGCCCGGCGGGCGCTGGAGATCACCAGGGTGTTGACGGGGGTGCGGCCGGGGGGCAGCTCGTCGATCACGCTGCAGTCCAGGTCGGCATAGGCGCTCATGGCCAGGGTGCGGGGAATCGGCGTGGCCGTCATCACCAGCTGGTGCGGCACCTGCTGCCCGCTGGCTCCTTTCTCGCGCAGCGCCAGGCGCTGATGCACGCCGAAGCGGTGCTGCTCGTCGATGACGATCAGCCCGAGGCGGGCGAACTGCACCTGGGCCTGGAACAGGGCGTGGGTGCCGACCACCACCTGGGCCTCGCCACTGGCCACGGCCTGCAGTTGCGCCTCGCGCTGACGGCCCTTGAGCTTGCCGCTGAGCCAGCCCACCCGGAGTCCCAGAGGCTCCAGCCAGCGGGTGAAATTGAGGTGATGCTGCTCGGCCAGCAGTTCGGTGGGCGCCATGATGGCGGCCTGCAGTCCGCTCTCCACCGCCTGCAGCGCGGCCAGGGCGGCAATCAGCGTCTTGCCCGAGCCCACATCGCCCTGCAGCAGGCGCAGCATGGGCTGCTCGCGCGCCAGATCGGCAGCGATCTCCTGCGCCACCCGCTGCTGCGCGCCGGTCAGCGCGAAGGGCAGCGTGCGCAGGAAGGCCGCTCGCAGGGTGCCGGGACCGCGCAGCAGCGGCGCACTCTGCTGATCGGCCTGTTGGCGCAGGCGGCGCAGACACAGGCGATGACTGAGCAGCTCCTCGAAGGCCAGCCGGCGCTGGGCAGGATGCCGGCCGTTGGCCAGGCTGTGCAGGGTCTCGTGCAGCCGCGCTGACACCGGCGGCCGGTGCAGGAACTGCAGCGCCTCGGCCAGTGACGCGAAACCCAGGGCCTGGCGCAGCTGCGCGGGCAGCCAGTCGGTGAGCTGCAGTTGCGTGTCGAGCAGGGCCAGGGCCTGCTCCACCAAAGCGCGCAGGCGCGTCTGCTGCAGGCCTTCGGTCACGGGATAGACGGGCGTGAGCCGGGCCTCCAGCGGCGGCGACTCCTGTCCCTTGAGGACCTGATACTCGGGGTGGTAGAGCTCGAGCCCCGTGGTGCCGCCGCGCACGTCGCCGTAGCAGCGCAGCCGCGTACCCGGGGCCAGCGCCTGCTTCTGCGCGGCACTGAAGTGATAGAAGCGCAGGGTGATGAGGCCGGTGCCGTCCTTGATGCGGCAGAGCAGGCTGCGGCGGCGGCCGAAGCTGATCTCGCAGCCCAGCACCTCGCCTTCCAGCAGCAGCTCACTGCCGATGCGGCAGGCGGCGATGGGGCTGATGCGGGTGCGGTCCTGATAGCGCAGGGGCAGGTGGAACAGCAGGTCCTGCAGGGTATGCAGATGCAGGGCCGCCAGGCGCGCGGCGATGCCGGGCCCGACGCCCTTGAGCACGGTGAGCGGCGCCAGTTCGGCCGTCATGGCGAGCGCTCAGCGGGTGCCGGGCGCCGCCATGATGGCTTCGATCTCGATGCCGACACCACGGGGCAGGGCGGCCACCTGCACGGTGGAGCGCGCGGGGTAAGGCGCCTCGAAATAGCGCTTCATGGTCTCGTTGACGATGGCGAAGTCGGCCAGATCGGTCAGGAAGATGGTCAGCTTGATGACGTCCTGCAGCGAGCCGCCGGCCGCCGCCGTGACCGCGCTCATGTTCTCAAGCACGCGCACGGCCTGGGCC
Source organism: uncultured Klebsiella sp. (assembly GCA_964415735.1). GTDB lineage: Bacteria > Pseudomonadota > Gammaproteobacteria > Pseudomonadales > Pseudohongiellaceae > UBA5078. The sequence continues at coordinate 7,239 of CAYQBR010000055.1, forward strand.
TGGATGCCGCCGCTGACGACCTCCATGCTCTCCGGGTCGAGCGGGATCTGGCCGGACAGGAACACCAGGTCGCCGTGTCGGACAGCCTGGGAATAGGGGCCGATGGCCGCCGGTGCAAGGGTGGTGCTGATGATCTGGTCTGGGGCCACGGTGTCGTCCTGCCTTGGGCGCGGGTGATGGTCGAAAGGGGTCAGGTTCTGGCGGGTCGCGCGGTCTTGCGGCTCTTCACGCGCGTGACCTTGCTGACCGGCTTGA
>CAYQBR010000056.1:0-7325 GCA_964415735.1 uncultured Klebsiella sp.
GGATTTCGCACCGCAAGCCGCGCAGGGGGCGCAAGAAAAGGTGCAGAGGTGGCCCGGATTTAGGCAGCCGGAAGAATAAGCAATTAGCCCTTCACAAGCAAGCTGGAAGCCCCACCCAAGCCCGGTAAATTTGCCATTTTGTGTAACGTTTCATGCCCCCGCCGGCAGGCCCGCGGAGCCCTCTTCCACCCTGCTGCGCTGCCGCTGCAACTCATGCATGTGGCGGTACAGCCCATCCTGGGACATGAGTGCGTGGTGGCTGCCCTGCTGCATGATCCGCCCCTGATGCAGCACCAGAATGGCATCCGCGGCCATGATGGTACTGAGCCGATGCGCAACGCAGATGAGCGTGGTGCTGCCGCGCAGGGCCTGCAGCGCCTGCTGGATCAGCGCCTCGGTATGGCTGTCGATGTTGGCGGTGGCTTCGTCGAGAATGAGAAGCCTGGGACGGCGTGCCAGCGTGCGGGCCAGGGACAGCAGCTGGCGCTGCCCCGTCGAGAGCCGGCTGCCACGCTCGCCCAGCACGGTGTCGTAGCCCTGCGGCAGTGTCATCACGTGGTCGTGCAGTCGCGCCTGACGCGCAGCGGTCTCGACCTCGGCGTCCGTCATCGGCAGACCAAGGGTGATGTTGTCCCGCACACTGCCGGCACTGATGAACGAGTCCTGCATCACCACGCCGATGCCGCTGCGCAGGGATTCCGGCGCGAGCCCGGCCAGATCATGTCCGTCCAGCAGGATGCGCCCCGCATCCGGCGCGTAGAAGCGCAGCAGCAGGCTGATGAGCGTGCTCTTGCCGCTGCCGGTGTGCCCGACGATGGCGAGGAAGCCGCCGGGTGGCACGCTGAAGTCGATGCTCTCCAGCACGCGGTGCGAGCCATCGTAGCTGAAGCTCACCTGCTCGAAACGCACAGCCCCCTGCAGGGCATGCGGCTGCGCGTTCACGGGCGCCTCTCCCGGGTCATCCAGTATCTCGAACACACGCTCCCCCGCCACCACGGCCTGCTGCAGCAGACTCAGTCGCTGAGTCATCTCGACGATGGGCTGGGTGATGCGCGACAGGTAGTTCACGAAGGCGTAGATCACCCCCACCTCGACAGCACCGTTGAAGGACTGCGTGCCGAAGTAGAGCAACAGGGAGGCAAGTGTGAGCGTGCGCAGCAGATCCGGCAGAGGGCGCAGCATCAAGGCATCCAGACGCAGATTGCGCATGCGCGCCCGGAACAGCTCCTGGCTCAGGGCGCGGAAGCTGCCGTTGTAACGCTCCTGCTGATTGAACACCTGGATCAGACGCATGCCCTGGATGGACTCGTTGAGCGTGGCATTGATGCGACTGAGCACACTGCGCGCATGGTGGTAGCGCGGCGCACTCAGACGCTGGTAGTGGTACATCACCACCACCATCGTCGGCAGGATCAGACCGCACAGCAGCATCAGGCGCAGATCCAGCCAGGCCATCACGGCAAAGATGGCGATGATCAGCGTCAGGTTCTGCACGAAGGACGACATGACCTGGACGAACAGCTCCTTGATCGCCTCCGTGTCATTGGTGATGCGCGACACCAGACTGCCGACGGGCCGGTGATCGAAGTAGCTCAGCGGCTTGCGCAGCACGGCGCCGAACACTTGTGCCCGGATGGTACGGATGACCGAAAACGCGATCTCGTTGAATCGCATCGCATTCTGGTACCCGGCCCAGGCCGACAGTGCATAGAGCGCAGCATAAGCGAAGCCAAGCAGCAACAGGTCGCGGGGCGGGTACTGCCCGGTGGCGATATAGTCGTCGATGAAGACCTTCACCAGCACCGGGCCCAGCACCTGGCCGAGCGTGGCCAGCAGCAGAAGGCCGGCCCCCTGCCACAGCAGTCGAGGCCAGGCCAGGCTGTAGCGCAGCAGCCGCCGCAACGAGGCGCCATTGATCCCTTGGGGCAGTTCAGTGTCCGGCTTCAACGACGCGCTCCAGTTGCTGATACTCGAACATTCGCGCGTACCAGCCGCCAAGGGCCAGCAGCGCGGCATGCGTGCCACGCTCCGTCACGGTGCCGTGAGAGAGCACAACGATCTCGTCCGCTTCCTCGACGGCCGAGAGCCGGTGACACAGGACCAGCGTCGTGCGCCCGGCCCGCGCCGACTGCAAATGCCTCAGGATGCTGCGCTCCGTGGCCACATCCACGGCCGACAAGGCATCGTCCAGGATGAGTATCGGGGCATCCAGCAGCAGCGCCCGTGCGATGGCGATGCGCTGTTTCTGCCCGCCCGAGAGCGTGATGCCACGCTCGCCCACCAGCGTGTCATACCCCTGGGGGAACCTCAGGATGTCCTGGTCAATGGCCGCCAGCGCGGCGACAGCGCGGATCTCTTCAAGGCTGGCTCCGGGACGCCCCAGCGCGATGTTCTCGGCGATCGTGGCGGTGAACAGGAACGGATCCTGGGGCACCACGGCCATGCTGGCGTGCAGCGTGGCAAGCGTGTACTGCTGCACGGAACAGCCGCCGACACAGAGGTGGCTTTGCGCCCCTTCTTCATGACGCAACAGAAGGGAGATCAACGTGGACTTGCCGGCCCCCGTGGCTCCGACCACACCGAGCATGCTCCCGGCCGGAACCTGCAGATGCACGTCATGCAGCACAGGCGTGTCGGTGCCGGAATACTGGAACGAATCGATATCGATCTGGATACTGCTGTTCGCGATGCCATCGAGCACGCCCTGATCCGCGACGGGCGACGGCGTGCGCAACAGGGCATCGATGCGCTCCCAGGCGGCGGAACCACGCTCCAGGATATTGAGCAACCAGCCATAGGCGAACATCGGCCAGATCAGGAAGCCCAGATACATGGTGAAACTGGTCAACTGCCCCAGGGTCAATTGATCGCGTTCGATGAGGAAGGCGCCGGCACCGATGCACAGCAGGAACGAGGAGCCCACCGTGATGAAGATTGCGGGATCATAGAGAGAATCCGTGGCAGCGACACGCATGTTGGCCTCGGCAGCACGATCGGCAACGCGCAGGAAATCACGGTCTTCCTTTCTCTCCAGGCCAAAGGCGCGCACCATGCGAATCCCGGACACGCTCTCCTGCACGCGATCATTCAGGTCGGAGAAACGCTCCTGTGCATCGCGGAACCCGACATGCAAGCGCTCGCCTATGCGCATGAAATACCAGGCCATGAATGGAAAGGGCAGCAGCGCCAGCACCGTGAGCTCCCAGCTGATCATGCTGGTCATGATGGCGACCACGAGCAGGCCCGTTACAAGACCATCTATTCCAGATAGAACACCTTCACCCGCCGTCATCTCCAGCGCGGAAATGTCATTGGTGGCACGCGCCATGAGATCGCCGGTGCGATGCTCGCGGTAGAAGCTCGGCGACATGCGCGTGAAGTGGTCGTACAAACGCCGCCGCATGATCTCGGCAAGATGAAACGATGAGTAGAAAAGCAGAACGCGCCACAGGTAACGCATGACATAGACAGCCACGCCGATGCCACACAGGGCAAGCACGTAACGCCACAGCAGCTCGGGGTTCAGCGTGTCATCCACAACATGGTCGATGATGCGCCCCGTGATCCATGGAATGCTCATCTCCAGCAGATCCACGCCGATCAGCATTGTCACGGCAGCGGCATAGCGCCGCCACTGTGACTTGAAGTACCACCCCAGCTTGAAGAACAGATCCATGCAGCAGCCTGCGCCGTAACGACGATGGCGCGCAGTCTAGCAGGCTTTTCCGGGCCTGTGCGGCTCGCGGAAAATCCAGCACTTTCTTTTTGCAATCAACCGCTTGAGTCTCAATGTGAGAATCGGCACCTGCGCGCGCAAGAAACCCTGCAGAACTAATTCCGGGCAATCTGAAATTGCGCATTTACCTGTGGGGTGGCTTTGCTACAATAGCGCACCGTTCAAACCCCCCACCCACTTCAATGCATTACCCTGGAGGTTGGCAAACCGTCAATGAACACAGAATACACTCGTGTGGAAGACTTCTACGAACCGGAAACATTCAGTCGAATCAAAGCGTTGGCAGATACAAAGGAAACCCCCTTCGTCGTGATCGATCTTGCGACCATCGCAAAAGCCTACGATACGCTGAAAGAACTCTTCCCCTACGCGAATGTGTACTACGCGGTGAAGGCCAATCCAGCTCCGGAAATCATCGGCCTGTTGCGCGACAAGGGCTCCAATTTTGACGTGGCGTCCATTTACGAGTTGGACAAGCTGCTGTCACTGAACGTGGCGCCCGAGCGCTGCAGTTACGGCAACACCATCAAGAAAAGCAAGGACATACGCTACTTCTACGAGAAGGGCGTGCGCATGTACGCCACGGACTCCGAAGCTGACGTGCGCAACATCGCCAAGGCAGCCCCCGGCTCACGCGTCTACGTCCGCATCCTGACCGAAGGCAGTGGCACCGCCGACTGGCCACTGTCACGCAAGTTCGGGTGTCAGAGCGACATGGCCATGGACCTGCTGGTGCTGGCGCGCGATCTCGGCCTGGTGCCCTACGGCGTCTCCTTCCATGTGGGTTCGCAGCAGCGCGACATCGGCGCCTGGGATGCCGCCATCGGCAAGGTGAAGGTGATCTTCGAGCGTCTGCAGGAAGAGGACAACATCACCCTGAAGATGGTGAATCTGGGGGGCGGCTTCCCGGCCAACTACATCACCCGCGCGAACACGCTCGACACCTATGCCGAGGAGATCACACGTTTCATCGAGGAAGACTTCGGTGATGATTTCCCCGAGATCATTCTGGAGCCGGGCCGCTCCCTCATTTCCAATGCCGGGGTGCTGGTGTCCGAAGTGGTGCTGATCTCGCGCAAGTCGCACACGGCGCTGCAGCGCTGGATCTTCACCGATGTGGGCAAGTTCTCCGGCCTGATCGAGACCATGGACGAGTGCATCAAGTACCCGATCTACACGGAAAAGCACGGCGAACTGGAAGAAGTGGTGATTGCAGGCCCGACCTGCGACAGCGCCGACATCATGTACGAACACTACAAGTACGGCCTGCCGCTGAACCTGGCCATCGGTGATCGCATGTACTGGCTCTCCACCGGTGCCTACACCACCAGCTACAGCGCCATCGAATTCAACGGCTTCCCGCCGCTGCGTTCCTACTACGTGTAATGTCAGGGGAGCCCTCGGCGCTCCCCTCGCTCATCCCTTCCCGAATCAGCTTGACGCCTCCTGAGTGACGCCAGCCTCCTGCGGGAGGCCCAGCAGTCGCTGGCTCACCACCCCGCTCGTGATCGCCCCGCTGACATTCAGTGCGGTGCGTCCCATGTCGATCAGCGGCTCGATGGAAATCAGCAGGGCCACGATGGTGATCGGCAAGCCCATGGCCGGCAGCACCACCAGAGCCGCGAAGGTGGCACCGCCGCCCACGCCAGCGATCCCGAAGGAGCTGATGGCGATGATGGCGATCAAGCTGAGAATGAAACCTGGCGCCAACGGGTCGACACCCACGGTTGGCGCCACCATCACGGCCAGCATGGCCGGGTAGATGCCGGCGCAACCATTCTGCCCGATCGTCGCTCCGAAGCTCGCGGCCATGTTGGCGATGGGCGAAGGCACCTTCAACTCCTCGATCTGGGTCTTCACCGTCAGGGGGATGGTGGCCGCGGAACTGCGCGTGGCAAACGCGAAACTGAGCACGGGCCAGATCTTCTGGAAGTGCGCCCGCGGGTTGGCGCCAGCCGACATGACGAACAGGGCATGCACGCCGAACATGAGCGCGATGGCGACGTAGGAGGCCAGCACGAAGCTGATGAGGTTCAGGATGTCCTGCGCATTCGAGCTGGCCACCACATAGGTCATCAGGGCCAGAATGCCGTAGGGCGTCAGGGCCATGACCATGCGCACCAGCTGCATCACCACGGCCTGGGCAGCATCGACAGCATTGCGGATGGTGTCGCGGTATTCCGGCTTGTCGCGGCAGACGAGCAGTGCTGCGATGCCGACCAGGATGCCGAAGATCACCACCGAGATGATGGAATTGTCCCGCGCCTCGGTGAGGTCGGCGAAGATGTTGGTGGGGATGAAGCCTGCGATGGTATCCGGCAGGCTCATGCGACTGACGACGGTATCGAGCCGTCCTTCCAGCACTTCCTCGCGCGCGAGTTCACGCGCCCCGCCCACCATGCCTTCGGCACTGAGTCCTGCCATGAGTGTCACGGCGATGCCGATGAACGCGGCGATGGCGGTGGTGAGCACCAGCATGCCGATGACGGAGGCACCGATCCGCCCCAGCGAGGCCACGGCATCCATCTTCAACACGGCGCCAATCATGGTCACGAGAATCAGCGGCATGATGATCATGCGCAGCAGGCGCACATAACTGTCGCCGACAAGATTGGTCCAGTTCAGCGTTTCCGTCATCACCGGCGTGCCACTGCCATAGAGCAATTGCAGGACAAAGCCGAACGCCAACCCGAGCAGCAGACCGGTGAAGACGCGCCGTGAGAGCGAGGTCTGTGTGCGGCCGACCCGGAAGACAATGAAGAGCAGGCCGGCGAAGGCCACAAGATTGAGGATGCTGTAGACGCTCATCGGCAGGGACTCGTTGTTGTTGTCGGGAGGCCAAAGTAAACCAGTCGACCACCCGACTCAAGCACCGGCTCGACCGGCGCTCAGTCCGGCAGGTTGTCCATCATGATCGCGAGGGTGTCGGAGCGGAATTCCCGACGGTACAGCACACCGACCACCCAGGCCGACAACAGCATGAAGACCCAGAAATTCACGAACCAGCCCAGCACTGCCATGCTGAAGTAATAGGTGCGCAGCCCGTTGTTGAAATTGCCTGCGGCCTTGGAAGCCATCTTGGAGATGGTCTCGATGTGCTTCTCGATGACGGCCTCGCTTGCATTCTCGCTGCGCTCCGGCACCCCACCCAGCATGACCGAGACCTGCCCGAACTGACGCAACCCCCAGGTGAACTTGAAGAAGGCATAGACGAACAGACAGATCAGCAGCAGCACCTTGAGTTCCCACTCCCCTCGGGAGTTCTGATCCGAGAACGGAATCTCGCTGAGCATCAGGATCACGGCCTCGGACGAAGTGCCCAGCACCGTCATGAGACCCGCGAGAATGAACAGGGTGGTGGAGGCAAAGAAAGACACATTGCGCTCGAGATTGGCAATGATGTTGGTGTCGGCGATGCGGTTCTCGCGCCGCAGCGCCTTGCGAATCCACTGTTTGCGATGCCGGTGCATGGCAAAGGCCAGCGTCGGGGTGTCCTGACTGCGCCGAGCGGTGTAGAGAAAATAGCCGCGAAAGCACAGCAGGAACCACAGCACTGCCGCGATATTGCCGATGTTCTGTCCGAGAAAGC
>CAYQBR010000057.1:0-7306 GCA_964415735.1 uncultured Klebsiella sp.
TCGGGTCGATGTCGATGCCCGCAGTGGAGCCCCAGGTGCGGCCGGCTGGCAGTTCACCCCAGTTCTGGGTGACCACCGGGTTCGGATTGGGCATGCCCACGCCGCTGATGGGATTGCCCACCGGCGCGGCCGCTGCCACCGGCGCAGGGGCTGCCGCAGCCGCAGCCGGAGTGGCCGTGGCGGACGCGTCGCTGGGGGTGGTGGCATCGCTGCAGGCATTGAGCAGCACGGCCGAGGAAATCAGAGTGAACAGCAGCTTGCGTGATGAGGACATGATGACTCCTGAAGGTCGTTGTTATTGTGCGTGGTCATGGGCAAGGCGAGTCCGCTCGCGGCGGAACTTGTCCGCGAGCATACGTGCTGCAAGAGGGGCGTGGCAACCTCAGGGCGTGCGCTCGTCGCTGCGCAGACTCAGTTCCACGTGGAAGGTGGCGCCCTTGCCCACCACGGAATCGAAGCCGATGCGGCCGCCCATGCGCTCGACGAGTTCGCGGGTGATCGCCAGCCCCAGCCCCGTGCCCTTCATGCGGCGCGTGTCGGACGGGTCGGCCTGGGAGAACTTCTGGAAGATGTGCGGGCGAAACTCCTCCGGCACGCCTTGCCCGTCGTCCTCCACCGCCACCCGCACCCAGGCGCCGCGGACACTGACCCGCACGCGCACGGTGCCGAAGGGCGGGGAATACTTGGCGGCATTGGAGAGCAGATTGGTCAGCACCTGGTGCAGGCGCTCGGTATCCACGGACACCAGGGCCTGGTCCGCGCGCTCAGTGATGGCCAGCAGCACCGGGAACTGATCGGCGAAGGACTGGTTCTCGCGCACGGCCATCTCCACCAGCGGCATCAGGGGCTGGGTCTGCAGGTGCAGGGTCATCTTGCCGGCCAGCAGCTTTTCCATGTCCAGCAAGTCGTTGATGAGGAAACTCAGGTGCTGGCTGTTCTTGTAGGCGATGCTCAGCATCTGCTGCACCTCGCCCGAGACATGCCCCAGCGCGCCGCCTGCCAGCAGGCCCAGAGCGCCGGCGATGGCGGTGAGCGGCGTGCGCAGCTCGTGGCTGACGGTGGAGAGAAAATCGCTCTTCATCTGCTCGACGCGCTTGCGCTCGCTGACGTCCTCGATGATGGACCAGATCAGCCGCCGGCCGGATTCCTCCGTCACCAGCAGCCCGTTGAGCACCACCGGGTAGCGGCTGCCATCCTTGCGCAGATACTCCTTCTCGTAGGGGCCGTAGCGGCCGAGGCGGGTCAGACGCTCCAGCTGCACGGCCTCCTGCGTCTCGTACTCGCGGGGCGTCACATCCCAGAAGCTCAGGGCCAGGAATTCCTCGCGGGTGTAACCGCCCGACTGCAGCAGGGCATCGTTCACCTCGATGAAGGCGCCGGTGTCGAAGTCGTTCAGCGCGATGCCCACCGGCGACAGCTCGAACAGGCCGCGCAGCCGCGCCTCGCTGGCCAGCAGCGCCATGGCGGCATTCTGCTGCTCGGTGATGTCGGTGTGGGTGCCGTACATCCACAGTGGCTTGCCGTCCGGCGTCCAACTCACTACGCGGCCCCGGTCGTGCACCCAGACCAGATGCCCGTCGCGGTGGCGCAGGCGGCACTTCACGTCATAGAACGCGGTCTCGCCCCGAAAGTGACGCTCCAGCGCCGCATGCGTGAGTGGCTTGTCCGCCTCGTGCGAATACTGCAGCCAGGTGTCGATGGTGGTGGGGCCGAGTTCCGCCAGTGTCATGCCGACAATGCCGGCCCAGCGCTCGTTGTAGATCGTCTCGCCGGTCTGCACGTTCCACTCCCAGGTGCCGATGTTCATGCTCTCGATCACCGCGCGCAGCCGGCCCTTGCTGGCCCGGATGCGCTCGGCATCGCGCTTGGCGCTGGTGATGTCCGTCTGCACCGCCATGAAGCCTTCCAGGCAGCCGTCGGAGCGGCGCAGCGGATTGCAGTTGATGTTGACCCAGTAGGCCTGACCTTCGCGGTGGTAGTTGATGATGTCCTCGTTGAAGGACTCGCCCCGGCGCAGCGCGTCGCTCATGCGGGCGATGACCTGCGGGTCGGAGTCCGGCCCCTGCAGCACCGCACCGGGGCGCCGGCCCTGAAGCTGCTCCAGCGCATAGCCGGACAGGCGCGTGAAGCCCGTGTTGATCCACTCCACGCAGCCCTCGGCATCGGTGATGATCACGCCATTGGTGGTCTGGCTCACCACCTGGGACAGGCGCGCCAGTTCGCGCTGATTCTCGCGATGGCGCTGCTGCTGGCGCAGTGCCTCGACCATCTGCCCCGTGGTCAGCAGCAACGGCTGCAGGAAGTCCACCAGGGTCTGGTCATAGCCGCCCGGGCGGTTGGCGATGCCCAGCATGGCCACCAGACGCCCCTCCTGAAAGATGGGCAAACCGAGGAAGGCCAGCAGCGGCGGATGTCCCGGCGGCAGACCGCCACTGCGGGAATCGCTGGCCGGATCGTTGGCGATCACCGGAGCGCGACTGCGCACGGCGGCGCCGAACAGCGTGTCCAGGTTATGGAACTCCATGCCCTGCTCCACGTGCGTGTCGTAGAACAGCCGCGTCTCGTCGTCCCAGGCGATGTTGGTGATGGCATAGGTCTTCAGATAAGGCCGGCCGTCGCGCTCCAGCACCTCACTCAAGAAGCCGTACTCGCTGTCGGTCAGCGCCAGCACATCGTTGAGCAGCCCCTCGAAGGCCCGGTGCACGGCCGTCTCGCGGATGAAGTTGGCCTGCGCCCGGGTGACGATCTGCTGCAGCTGCTGCATGCGCTGCAGCATGTCGCTCTGGCTGCGCTGATCGGCCAGATTGATCTCGGTTTCCACCAGATCGGCCAGATCGCGCAGCAGGCGCCGGTCCTCGGCTCCGAACTCACGCGGCCGGGTGTCGATGATGCACAGGGTGCCCAGGCGGAAGCCGTCGGCGCTGCTCAGCGGCGCGCCGGCGTAGAAACGGATGTGGGGCGCGCCCTGCACCAGGGGATTGTCAGCGAAGCGCGCATCGGCGGCAGCGTCGGGCACCACGAACAGATCGGGTGCCAGGATGGCGTGGCCGCAGAACGAGATGTCACGGGCGGTCTCGCAGACATCCAGCCCCTGCCGCGACTTGAACCACTGACGCTCGGCGTCGATCAGCGACACCAGGGCGATGGGCACATCGAACAGCCGGCAGGCCATGCGCGTGAGACGATCGAAACGCTCTTCCGGCGGCGAATCCAGCAGGCCACGCACGCGCAGAGCCTGCAGACGCGGCGCTTCATTCGCAGGCAGGGGGGGAGACAGCATCGAACGCGGGACTCTCGGGATTCGTGGGTGTACGCAGAATAGGCACTATCGGCGCCCGGAGCAATCGCGAATCACCAGAGGGTGTCCAGCCCCGCCACGATGGCGGCCAGCGCCAGGGCCCACAGCAGACAGGCCAGCGCATCCAGCAGCAGATAGCGCAGCCGGGCGAAGCCGCTGATGCCCACCAGCACCGGCACGATGCTGCGGATGGCGGGCACGAAGCGCCCGATGAAGATGGCGGCTGCCCCGTGGCGCTGCACCATGGCCTCGGCCTTGAGCAGGTTCTGCCGGTAACGCTGGGCCAGACGCAGATGGTGGAAGCGCGGCCCGAAGTGGCGCCCGGTGAGAAAGCCGCTGTGATCGCCCAGCAGGGCCCCGGCCCAGGCCAGCGCGATGATCTGTGGCAGGCCCACGAGGCCCTGGGTGTAGAGCAGCGTGGCTGCCGTCACCAGCAGCACGCCCGAGACGAACAGCCCCAGGCCTACCGCCGCCTCGGCAAAGGCCAGCAGAGGCACCAGCCAGAGGGCCTGGTCCCGATTGTTGTCCAGCCACTGCATCAACCATGCATCCACATTCCCCTCTCCCGGCGCGCCAGCGCCACAATAATGACGAGCAACACCAGGAGATACGCAGGAAACCACGCGAGCGCATCAATGAAGAGCGCCTCTTGTTCCACGTCGCCAGAAGCCGCGCGCAGGGCCGCGACCAGCGCCGTGTAGAGCGCACTGGCCAGGCCCAGCCCCAGGTTCAGCGCGAGCCCCTTGAAGCTGAGCACCGTGGCGCGCAAGGACGAATCCACCGCGCGGTTGAGATAGAAACTCGCCTGGAACTGCACCATGCCCATCACGGCAAAGGCACCCACGGCAAACAGCAGTCCGCCGAACGGGATCGCCAGGGCCAGTCCGCACAGCGAGCCCAGAAGCAGCGCGCACAGCACGCCGAAATTGAAGGCCGGGCTGCGAGCGTGCACCAGATGCCGTGACACCCGGGCCGTGACGATGCCGAACAGGGACATGCCGGCCCCGATGAAGCCGAACCAGGACACGGGGATGTCGATCAAGCGGTAATACTCGCTGGCCAGCACCACGAACTGGCGCGCCACGCTGTCCAGTGCCAGCGCCGCCAGGATCACGAACAGCACGAAGCGATGCGCGAAAGTCCAGTGCGCCGCCCGGAGCACCTGGCGCGAGGCCTCGGCCAGCGCGGCGAGGCGACTGCCCGCACTGGCCGCCAGCGGCGGATGCGCTCCGGGAATCTCGCGCATGCCCAGCGCCGTGACCAGCACCACCAGGGAACTGAGCAACGTGAGGACGATGGGCAGGCGGATGGCCGTCTCGCGGGCGATCTGCCAGTCCGGGTCGACCAGGGCCAGCACGCGGGTGAGCAGCGCCTGATCGTAGACGAAGGCCCCGCTGATCATGGTGCAGAAGAAACCGATGGAGACCACCCGCGAGGTCTTCTCCAGCCAGCGTGACCACTCTTCCTCGCGCCCCAGGGCCTTGAGCGAGTCATAGGCCAGCGCCTCGTCCGCCCCGCTGGCCGCGGCCTCGGACAATCCCGAGATCAGGCGATTGAGCAGGAACACCCCGAACAGCAGGCTGGACGCGCCCATGGGCACGAAGGCCAGCAGGCTCATTTCCAGCACCATCATCAGCGCGGCAAAGATCACCAGCCGGCGCCGCCCGACAATGTCCGCCAGCGCGCCCGAGGGCACCTCGGCCACCACGATGGCCAGCGCCCAGGCCATGTTGAGCAGGGCGAACTGGGCCAGGGTAAGGCCATAGTCGAGGAACAGGATGGTGAAGACGGGGTAGTAGAAGCGCGCCGAGTAGAACAGTCGGAAGACGACGAAGCGCCGCAGATTGCCCTCAAGGGCAAGACGGTGCTGCTCGGACAGGGGGGACGGGGCTGCGCTCATGGAGATCCTCGAAGGCGGGGATCATTCCACGAGCGCACCCGCCGGAGCAACACTCAGCCCACGGTCAGCAACACCCACTGCACGAGGCCGACAAGTGACAGCAGGATCGCCACGGTCAGCACCAGCCCCGAGACCACGAACTTGCGGATGTCGCCGTGCTGGAAATCGCGCTCGCGGTTCTTGTAGCTCTGAACACCGAAGGCAGCCGCCATGCTGCTGCCCATCGACTGCAGCCAGCCAACCTGGATCTGGTCCCGATCCCGGGCACTCGGATGTTCGTTCTTGCGTGCATTGGACTTGCTCATGGGAAACCTCGTCTGCTCTTGTTGGGGTCGCGCGCCGGTGTGTGCGCGACACACCAGGGCCTTTGCAAGGCACAGACCAACTCGGCGGGACCGCGCACGGGACGCGTATCCCATTGATTTCAATGAATTCAGCGGGACACCTTCCGCAGCACGTCGCGACTGCCCGCGCGCCTTTTGCCAGAACTGACAAAGAACCTGCCACCGCTGTCAACAACGGTGCAGCAACCCCTTGCGCTCCTCCAGCCACAGGCGCCCGACCGGCGCAGCGCCCCGGGTGATCCGCCCGCTCAGCAGGTCGAACAGATCGCCATTGCTGCCGATGGCCTGCAGCGGCACGCCCGCCTCCCGGGCGATGGCGGCATTGGCACGCAGATGGCGGGGCTCGCCATGCACGGGAATGGCCAGACGCGGCCGCACCCAGGCATACATCTGCGCCAGCTCGTCGGCACAGGGGTGGCCGGAGGCATGCAGCGGACGGCGGGCTGTCTGCGGCACCAGCCCCTGCTCCGGCAGCCAGACGCGGTCGGGGTGGGTGACACGGATCTGGCGTGCCTCGAAGGCGGCGATCAGCCGCGCCACGGCCTCCTCGTTGCCGGGAATGGTCTTGGCGCTGAACAGCACATGATCTCCCGCCGCCAGCGACACACAGGGGTGGGAATCCAGGGCCAGGCGATGCAGGGCCGCACCTGGCTCGCCCTGGCTGCCGGTGGCCAGGGCCAGCACCTCGCCCGGCGGCAGATAGCCCAGATGCTCGGCCTGCACCGGTGCGAAGTCGTCCTGCAGATAGCCCGCGCCGCGCGCACAGCTCACCAGCGTCTCCAGCGCGCGGCCCAGCAGGCCCAGATAGCGGCCGGAAAGACGCGCCACATGACCCAGCGTCTGCAGCCGCGCGATATTGCTGGCGAAGCAGCTCACCACCACCCGCCCCTCGCTGCCGCGCACGGCCGCGAGCAGACCCTCGAACAGTTCGCCCTCGGACACCGAATGGCCCGGCTGGGTGGCATTGGTGGAGTCGCAGACGATGGCGTCCACCCGTCGGCGTGCCAGAGGTTCGAACAGGGAGGGCTGGATCGCCGGACCGGCGATGGGCGCATCATCCAGCTTCCAGTCGGCCGTGTGCAGCACGGTGCCGGCAGCCGTCTCGATCAGCAGCGCGTGGGTCTCCGGCGTCGAATGCGTGATCGGCAGCCAGGTCACATGGAACGCCCCGAGCACGACCGTCTCGCCCGGATGCACCGTCAGCACCGGCGCCGCGATGCCCTTCTCGCGCAGCTTGCGCAGCAGCACATTGCGGGTGAAGGGTGTGGTGTAGATGGGGCAGCGCAACTGCTCCCACAGGTGGGCGATGGCGCCGATGTGATCTTCGTGGGCATGGGTGGCGATCAGCCCCACCAGCGCCTCGCTGCGATTGGCAATGAACATCGGATCAGCCATTTCCACCCGATTGCCGCCTCCCGGCACGGGGCTCTTTGCGAAGGTGACGCCGCAATCCACCATCAGCCACTGCCCGGCATGGCCGTAGAGATTGAGGTTCATGCCGATCTCGCCGCAGCCGCCGAGGGGCAGAAACCAGAAATCGGTGGAGCCGGGAGTCATGTCATCGAAGCCTTGGGCAGGGGATCAAAGGGCGGCACATGGTAACGGTTCCCTGCGACAAATTGTCGCAGCTGTTGAACTTTCACTGTCAAGCAAATGAATCCACTGCGAAAGCAGGTGGAAAACCCGCCAAAAGCCGGTGGCAGGCGCTGCGCGACCTGTGCAACAATGCACCAACCTTCCGAATCGGAGACCGTTTGCATGAGT
>CAYQBR010000058.1:0-2580 GCA_964415735.1 uncultured Klebsiella sp.
CAGCCCTTCGTGGCCATCAACTGCGCCGCGATTCCCGAGAGCATGCTGGAGGCCACCCTGTTCGGCCACGAGAAGGGCTCGTTCACCGGCGCCCACGCCAGCAGCCAGGGCAAGTTCGAGCAGGCCGACGGCGGCACCCTGCTGCTGGACGAGATCTCGGAAATGGACATCGGCCTGCAGGCCAAGATCCTGCGCGTGCTGCAGGAGCGCGAAGTGGAGCGCGTGGGCGGCCGCAAGACGATTCCGCTGGACGTGCGCGTGATCGCCACCACCAACCGCGACCTGCGCCAGTGCGTCATCAACGGCACCTTCCGCGAAGACCTCTACTACCGCCTCAGCGTGTTCCCCCTGCAGTGGCTGCCGCTGCGTCTGCGCCGCAAGGACATCCTGCCCCTGGCCCAGCGTCTGCTGCAGCGCCACGGCAAGAAGATGGGCCGCAGCGGCATGAGCTTCGACCTGCAGGCCCGTCATCTGCTGGAAACCCATGACTGGCCGGGCAATGTGCGCGAGCTGGACAACGTGATCCAGCGCGCCCTGATCATCCAGGACGGCAACGTGATCACCGCCGCCAGCCTGGCGCTGGAACCGCTGCAGGGGCGCAACGGCACGTATCCTGCAAGCCCCCTCGGCAATGCCGTGGAGACGGTGACCAGCGTCAAGGTCTTGACGCCGGTGGAGGCCTCGCTGGAGGAGTCCCTGGAGCCGGAGAGCGAACACGGCGTGCTGGGCAATGACCTCAAGCAGCGCGAGTTCGAGATCATCCTGCACACCCTGCGTCAGCAGGGCGGCCGCCGCAAGGAGACGGCCGAGGTGCTGGGCGTCAGCGCCCGCACCCTGCGCTACAAGATGGCCAGGATGCGCGACAGCGGCATCAACATCGACTCCATGCTGAACGTGATCTGAGAGAGGACTGACGATGAGTGACATCAGCAACCGCGTGGACATCAACCGCGTGCTCATGCAGATGCGCGAGATGCGCGCCCAGGTGCAGCCCATGCAGGCCCAGCCGCTGGCGCCCCACATGATCCAGCCCGGCAACGCGCTGGATGCCGCCGCGCGCTCCGACCTGATCAGCCCGACCAGCGCCAGCGAGCGCGGCAGCTTCGCCGATCTGCTCAAGCAGGCGGTGGATTCGGTGAACGAGACCCAGCAGCGCTCCAGTGCGCTGCAGACCGCCTACGAGATGGGCGACACCAGCGTCGACATCACCCAGGTGATGATCCAGATGCAGAAAGCCTCGGTGTCCTTCGAGGCCATGACTCAGGTGCGCAACCGCCTGGTCAGTGCCTATCAGGACATCATGAACATGCCGCTCTAAGGGCCCCAGACACAGCACCTGAGACACAGCAGAAGACGGAAAAATGGCGACAGCGACCACTGACAGCAACCTCAACCTTCCCGGCAACCGGGGCGCCGCCCCGAGCAGCAATTTCCTGAGCGGCTTCATGCGCCTGGACCTGCTGCGCCAGCTCGGCCTGATGACGGGCCTGGCCGCCAGCGTGGCCATCGGCTTCGCGGTGGTGCTGTGGTCCCAGGGCGAGGACTACCAGCCGCTCTACCCGGACATGACGGGCTATGACATGACCCAGCTGGTGGAGGCGCTGGAGACGCGCAACCTCAGCTACCGCATCGAACCGTCCACCGGCGTGATCCTGGTGCCCGCCGAGGGCGTGGCCGAGCTGCGTCTGCAGATGGCCGCCGCCGGCATCACCCGCGAGACGGGCTACGGCTATGAATCCCTCGATGCCGACCCGGGCCTGGGCACCAGTCAGTTCATGGAAGCCAATCGCTACCGCCGCAGCCAGGAAGGCGAGCTGCAGCGCACCATCATGGGCTTTCGCAATGTGCAGTCGGCCCGCGTGCATCTGGCCACGCCGGAGCGCTCGGTGTTCGTGCGCAACAGCCGCAACACCACGGCCTCGGTGTTCCTGACGCTGAACACGGGCAGTGAGCTGAGCGACAGCCAGGTGGCGGCCATCGCCAATCTGGTGGCCTCCAGCGTGCCGGACCTGACGCCCGAGAATGTCACCATCGTCGATCAGCGCGGCAATCTGCTCACGCGCAAGGATGACACCAGCGAGCTGGTGATCGCCGGGCAGCAGTTCGACTACGCGCGCCGCTACGAGGACACCCTGGTCGAGCGCATCAACCGCATCCTGCAGCCGATGGTGGGGGCAGGGCGCTTCAGTGCCGAGGTCAGTGCCGACATCGATTTCACCCGCACCGAGATGGCGGCGGAAACCTTCAGCCCCGAGGGCGTGCTGCGCAGCGAGCAGTCGCTGCAGGAATCGCGCGCGGCGGCCGATGCCGCTGGCGGCGTGCCGGGCGCGCTGAGCAACAACGTGCCGGTGGACGGCGTGCTGCAGGGCGCCGATGCCGTGGCCGCAGTCGATCCGCTGGCGCCGGCCGCCAGTGCCACGGGCAATACCCGGGAGCAGGCCACCCGCAATTTCGAACTGGACCGCACGATCAGTTACACCAACCAGGACCCGGTGAGTGTGCGCCGTCTGAGCGTGGCCGTGGTGCTGGACGATCGTCCCGCCGTGGCTGCGCCCGCCGCCGCCGATGCTGCCGCCGATG
>CAYQBR010000058.1:2680-4384 GCA_964415735.1 uncultured Klebsiella sp.
GCCGCCGATGCTGCCGCCGATGGCGCGGCGGCCCCGGCCGCCACCAGCCAGGCCTGGACGGCCGAGGAACTCGAGCGCATCACCGCGGTGGTGCGTGACGTGGTGGGCTTCGATGCCAGCCGTGGCGACAGTGTGACGGTCATTCACAATCCCTTCGCGCCGCTGGTGGTGGAAGAGGTGGCCTCCGAGCCCTTCTACCAGCAGGACTGGCTGCTGAGCCTGCTGCGCCAGCTGGCCGGCGTGGCTCTGGTGGTGGCGCTGGTGTTCGGCGTGCTGCGCCCGGTGCTGCGCAATCTCTCCGGCAGCAATGCCCCTGGCAAGGATCTGGCGGTCGCGGCCGCCACTGGCGAATACGCCGATCTGGACATCAACGAGAAGGTCACGCTCTCCGGCGGTGACGAGCCACTGCTGAGCGGTCCCACGGACGGCTACGAGCGGCAGCTCAATGCCATCAAGAGCCTGATCGCCCAGGACCCGGGTCGGGTCGCCCAAGTAGTCAAGCAATGGATAAGTGAAGATGCCTGAAGATAACGCGCTCGCCCGTCAGGGCCTGGTGAAGAACATGGCGCCCGTGGAGCGCGCCGCCGTCCTGCTCATGAGCATGGGCGAGAAGGATGCGGCCGAGGTGCTCAAGCAGATGGGCCCGAAGGAAGTGCAGCGCGTGGGCATGGCCATGTCCACGCTCAAGGGCATCAGCCAGGAGAGCGTCGAGCAGGTGCTGGGGCAGTTCATTCACGAGTGCAACGCGCAGTCGAGTCTGGGCGTGGGCACGGAAGGCTACATCAAGAACATGCTGGTGGAGGCGCTGGGCGAGAGCCGCGCGCGCGGCCTGATGGATCGCATCGTCACCGGCGGCGATGTCGGCATTCACAGCCTGAAGTGGATGGACGCGCGCTCGGTGGCCGACGCCATCCGCAACGAACACCCGCAGATCAAGGCCGTGGTGCTCACCAATCTGGAACCGGATCAATCCGCCAGCGTGCTGGCCCAGCTGCCCGAGTCGGACCGCCTGGAAGTGCTGATGCGCGTCGCCACGCTGGAAAGTGTGCAACCCGACGCCCTGAAGGAACTCAACGTGGTGCTGGAGAAGCAGTTCTCCGGCAAGGCCGCGAAGCAGAGCACCAGCATCAGTGGCACCAAGATCGCCGCCGACATCATGAACTCGCTGGACAAGACCATCGGCGCCGAGCTGATGGAAGCGCTCAAGAACACCGACGAGGCGCTCGGCACGCGCATTCAGGACCTGATGTTCGTGTTCGACAATCTGCGCGAAGTGGACGACCGCGGCATCCAGGCGCTGCTGCGCGAGGTCAACTCCGAGATTCTGATCACCGCGCTCAAGGGCGCCGACGATTACCTCAAGGAGAAGATCTTCTCCAACATGTCCAAGCGCGCGGCCGAACTGCTGCGCGACGACCTGGAGGCGAAGGGCCCGGTGCGCGTCAGCGAAGTGGAAGTGGCGCAGAAGGAGATCCTGGGCATCGCCCGCCGCATGGCCGAGGCCGGCGAGATCCAGCTGGGCGGTGGCGGCGACGACATGATCTGAGCCTGAGGCCGCGCGCAGGCATTCACGCAGAACAAGACGCAGGACAAGAGGACAAGGCTCGTGGAAAGACACCCATTCGACGGTACCACCCGCATCACCGGCAAGGAGCTGGCGCCCGGGCTCGTGCAGGCCTGGCTGCCGCCGCTGATCGACAAGGC
>CAYQBR010000058.1:4484-7227 GCA_964415735.1 uncultured Klebsiella sp.
CTGCTGAACCTGGTGCTGGCCGTGGCCCGCCCGGTGGTGGCGCGCGAGCTGAGCCTGGATTCACGCCACATCCTGACCGTGGTGCGCCAGGCCCTGGCCGCGTTGCCGCCCAGCCGCGACAACGTGCGCATCTTCGTCAACCCGGCCGATGCCGTGCTGTTGAACGAGGCGAAGGAGCGCACGGGCGATGCCTGGCGCGTGCTGCCTGACGAGCAGGTGGCCAAGGGCGGCTGCCGCATCGAGACCGAACAAAGCCTGGTGGACTACACCGTGGAGCGCCGTTTCACCCAGATGGTGGAACAGCTGCTCGACAAGCAATTGCTGGACAGCGCCGTGCAGGAAGCCTTCGAGAGCGCGCCCGAGCCCCTGGTCAAGCGCCGCGCCAGCGAGCCCGAGAAGCGCACGCCGGCCCCGGCCGTGGCCACGGTTGCGGCCGCCGATCCCGAGGAAGCGGAACCCGGCCTGCTGGAGCAGGTGGAGTTTCTGCGCAAGGGCGTGCCGCTGCCGGCCACCGGCCTGCTGAACACGGGAACCTGAGATGGCGACCCCGCCCTTTGTCCGGCAGAGTCTGGCCCAGCGCCTGCGCGGCTATCAGCCCCAGCGTGAGCCCGTGCTGCAGCCTGCCGTGGAAGGCCGCCTGACCCGCGTGGTCGGCCTGACGCTGGAAGCCGTGGGCTGCAATGTCACGCTCGGCGGCCGCTGCAGCGTGACCGACGGCTCCGGCCGCGAGATCGAGGCCGAGGTGGTGGGCTTCGACGGCCCGCGCATCTTCCTCATGCCGCTCACCAGCATCGAAGGCCTGCAGCCGGGCGCCCGCGTCATTCCCCTGGAGCACGCCGATCATCTGGTGGTGGGCCCGGCCCTGCTGGGCCGCGTGCTCAATGGCCTCGGGCAGCCGCTGGACGGCAAGGGCGAGGTGCCCCTGCACGATGCCACCGAACATCCGCGCCGCCCGCCGGCCGTCATCAATCCGCTCACCCGCCAGCCCATCCGCAAGCCGCTGGACGTGGGCATCGCCACCATCAACGCCCTGCTCACCGTGGGCCGCGGCCAGCGCCTGGGCCTGTTCGCCGGCAGCGGCGTGGGCAAGAGCGTGCTGCTGGGCATGATGACCCAGTTCACCACCGCCGAAGTCATCGTGGTGGGCCTGATCGGGGAACGGGGCCGCGAGGTGAAGGAATTCATCGACGAGATCCTGGGCGAGCAGGGCCTCTCCCGCGCCGTCGTGGTGGCCTCGCCGGCCGACGACTCGCCGCTGCTGCGCCTGCGCGCCGCCGACCTGACCACGCGCATCGCCGAGGGCTTCCGCGATCAGGGCAAGGACGTGCTGCTGCTGATGGATTCGCTGACCCGTTACGCCATGGCCCAGCGCGAGATCGCCCTGGCCATCGGCGAACCCCCGGCCACCAAGGGCTATCCGCCCTCCGTGTTCGCTCGCCTGCCGCAGCTGGTGGAGCGCGCCGGCAACGCCGACGTGGGCGGTGGTTCCATCACGGCGTTCTACACCGTGCTCACCGAGGGCGACGACCAGCAGGACCCGGTGGCCGACTCGGCGCGCGCCATCCTCGACGGCCACATCGTGCTGTCGCGGCGACTGGCCGAGGAGGGGCATTACCCCGCCATCGACATCGAGGCCTCCATCAGCCGGGTGATGCCCGCCGTGGTCAGCCCCGAACACTTCGCGCGCATGCAGCTGTTCCGCCGCATCTACTCGCGCTACCAGCAGAACCGCGATCTGGTGAGCGTCGGCGCCTATGTGCCCGGCGCCGACAAGGACATCGACTTCGCCATCGAGCGCATGCCGCATCTGCGCCAGTTCATGCAGCAGGGCCTGAAGGAGCGCGTGAGCTTCGACGAAGCCCTGCAGCGCCTGAGCCGCGTGGTGGTGCCGCCGGCGCGACCGGGCGCCGCCCCGGGCAATGCCCAGAACAATGTCACCCCGCTGCAGTCCCGCACCCTGAGCCATGGCACCGCCGCCTCTGGAGGCCGCGCGTGACGCGGAGCGGTTGAACCATGCGGGCCTCGCAGCGCTTGCAACTGATCATCGAGCTGGCCGAGCGCAAGGCGCGCGATGCCGCGCGCGCGCTGGCCGTGGCGCAGCAGAAACTGGCCGCCGAGCAGCAGAAACTCGCGCAGCTGGAGCAGTACCTGCAGGAATACCGCACGGCGCTGCAGACCCAGGGCCGGCAGGGCGTGAGTGCCCAGCAGCTGCGGCTGTATCACGGCTTCAGCGCCAATGTGGAGAAGGCCATCACCCAGCAGACCGCTCAGGTCGCGAATGTCGGTCGTCAGGTGGAACAGGTGCGCCGCCACTGGCAGACCCTGGACGCCCGTCACAAGGGCCTGGAGAAGCTGCGCGAGGCGCGACTGCAGGAAGAGCGTGCCACCGCCGATCGCCTGGAACAGAAGGCGCTGGACGAGGCCGTCAGCCTGCGCCGCCGACTGCATTCCCTGCGCTGAACGCGCAATTGGCAGGCAATTTGCTCTGTGTGCTGTGAACCGCAGCATCCCAGAGGATCACCATGTCAGCCGTCAACCCCATACTCGCCCTTGTGGCTCCCGCCGCTCCGACAGCCCGCAGTGGCCGTCCGGACTTTGCGCTGCAGGACCTGCTCGCCGCCCGAACCCCCGAGAACACTGGGCTGCGCAGCCCGGCGCCCGAGGCGCGCGAGGGCGCATCCGGGCGTCCGGACTCCTTCGCCAGCGAGCTGGAAAAGGGCCTGGAACAGCAGCAGGAGCGTCG
>CAYQBR010000059.1:0-6835 GCA_964415735.1 uncultured Klebsiella sp.
ATTACTCCGGATTCTTTGCCAGCAATTCTACGATGTGACGCTCACCGTCACAGCCTGGGACGCTGACGCTTGTCACTCTTCCCGGCGTTATCCAGGCGGGCAGTGAGGCCAGTTCGTCGGCAGGCAGCTGGCCTTTCATGGCCAGTATTCTTCTTGGTTCACCTGCACCGCTCGCCAGCAACAGATGCTGAGTCAGCGTGACCATGTCCACCAGCGAGGAAAAGGCTCTCGACACAATGGTATCCACACGGCAGGTTTCCCTGAATGTCTCGATACGACCATGGTGAACATCCACGTTCTTGAGGCCGAGCTGCAGCTTCGCTTGAAAGACAAATCGCGTCTTCTTGCCATTGCTGTCCAGCAGCACGAATCGCTTTTCAGGGAAACAGATCGCCAAGGGAATGCCGGGCAATCCCGGCCCCGTTCCGACATCGAGAATGCACTGACCGGTCAGCAGCGAGGCCAGACTCAAGCTGTCGAGCAGATGTCTGGCAAGCATTTGCGACATGTCGCGAACACCGGAAAGATTGAAGCTGCGGTTCCACTTGAACAGCAGATCGAGATAGGCCAGCAACTGGTCCTGCTGACCGTCGCTCAGGGACAGTTCCAGCTGTGCCAGTCCATCGCACAGCGCACTGCGGTATCCAGATGCCGATTGCTCCATGTCCCGCAGGATGCTCCCTTCAGGCCGACTTCTTGCGCGCCGCGTCGTATTTCTTCAGGTAGATCAGCAACAACGAAATGGCAGCAGGTGTCATGCCGGGAATGCGGCTGGCTCGCGCAATGGTTTCCGGTCGTGTCCTCTGCAGTTTCTGCTTCAGCTCATTGGAGAGCCCCTGCATCTGCGAATAGTCGAAGTCTTCCGGCAGTTCGGTGCTTTCCTGACGCTTGAGCTTCTGGATGTCCTCTTCCTGACGATCGATATAGCCCTGATACTTGATATGAATCTCGACCTGCTCGCGGATCTGTCGCGCGGTTTCCACCGAGACGTCGTCAGCTGGCTGTTCCTCCGCGGCTGCCGTCAGCAGCTTGTCATAACTGACCTCGGGACGTGCCAGCAGATCCGCAAGGCTGTATTCGCGGGACATGGGCTTTTCGAGCATGGTGTTGATGCGCTCGGCCTTCTCCGAAGCTGGCTGAACCCACACGCTGCGCAGTCGGGCAAGCTCCTTGTCGATGGCATCGCGCTTGCGATTGAACTGACTCCAGCGCGCATCACTGACCAGCCCGAGATCACGTCCGATGCTCGTAAGACGCAGATCGGCATTGTCCTCGCGCAGCAGGAGCCGGTATTCGGCACGACTGGTAAACATGCGATAGGGCTCATTCGTGCCGAGGCTGATGAGGTCGTCGACGAGTACACCGATGTAGGCTTCGTCACGACGGGGACACCAGGCGGGTTTGCCCTGTGCTGCAAGGGCGGCATTGAGTCCGGCCAGCAGACCTTGTGCGGCAGCCTCTTCATAGCCTGTGGTGCCGTTGATCTGACCGGCGAAGTAAAGACCTGCTATGAAACGTGTTTCCAGCGAGTAATGCAGATCGCGCGGGTCGAAGAAGTCATACTCGATCGCATAGCCAGGGCGCGTGATGTGCGCATTCTCGAAACCCTTGATCTGACGGACCAGCGCAAGTTGCACATCGAAAGGCAGACTGGTGGAAATGCCATTCGGATACAGTTCATGCGTGTTGAGCCCTTCTGGTTCGACGAACACCTGATGGGAAGTCTTGTCGGCGAAGCGCATGACCTTGTCCTCGATGGACGGGCAATAGCGCGGCCCCAGTCCTTCGATGACACCGGTATACATGGGCGATCTGTCGAGGCCACCCCGAATGATCTCGTGACAGCGTTCATTGGTGCTGGTGATGTAGCAATTGACCTGGCGCGGGTGCTCGTCAGCGCTGCCGAGGTAGGACATCACGGGCGTCGGGGTATCGCCGCCCTGCGGCTCCATCACCGAGAAATCCACTGAGCGCGCGTCGATTCGAGGAGGGGTGCCTGTCTTGAGGCGACCGACGTTGAATGGCAGCTCGCGCAGTCTTTTCGCCAGGGCGATGGACGGCGGATCGCCGGCTCGTCCGCCGGAGCTGTTTTCCAGACCGATGTGGATCTTGCCGCCAAGGAAGGTGCCGGCGGTGAGCACAACGCGACCTGCATTGAAGCGCAGACCCATTTGCGTGATGACGCCCGCCACCTTGCCGTTCTCGACCACCAGGTCGTCCACGGCCTGCTGAAAAATATCGAGGTTAGGCTGACTTTCGAGAAGGCTTCGAATGGCGGCCTTGTAGAGCGCACGGTCAGCCTGGGCACGCGTGGCGCGCACAGCGGGACCCTTGCTGCTGTTCAGGATGCGGAACTGGATGCCGGCTCGATCAGTGGCCCATGCCATGGCACCGCCCAGGGCATCGATCTCCTTGACGAGGTGGGTCTTGCCAATTCCACCGATCGCCGGGTTGCAGGACATCTGGCCGAGAGTCTCGATATTGTGCGTGATCAGCAAGGTACGAACCCCCATGCGGGCAGCAGCGAGTGCTGCCTCGGTGCCTGCATGACCACCGCCTACCACGATGACGTCGTACGTTTTCGAGAAAATCATGATGAATCCGAAGAGTGAGCCCGGGAACAGGGGGCGGACAGTATAAGCCCAGAACTTCAAAATTGAAGCGGAAAAATTCCGTGCGTTTTCAAGTTGTCAACAAATCAAAGAATACTTTTATACAGGTATGTATAGAGTAGAGATATAGATGAAGTTACTGATGATGGTAACGCCCGTTTCTGTTAGCAAGCAGGTTTAATTCATTAAAATCATGGCGTTAAGAATATATAAAAGCGTTGATAGGCTTTGTTGAAGCTATTCGCAAGCCCTTGGCAGCCTGTGAATAAGGAAGCTGGTTTTCCACAGGTACTGGGAAGTCCATTTTGTTCGGGAGTTTGTTCAGGGGTTTTCCCGCCGCAATCCACAAGGTCATGCACAGGATCATTTGCCGATGCAAAAGCTTGAGAATATGCGTCCGAGCAGGTCATCGACAGTGAATTCGCCAGTGATCTCTCCAAGACTCGCGTGTGCCTGGCGCAGATCTTCAGCCACGAGCTCCGGGGCCATGCCGATGGACAATTGTTGCCAGGCGTTGTGCAGATGCTGTCGCGTTGCCTCCAGAGCTTCCAGGTGACGCCTGCGGGCCGTGAAGCTCCCCTCCTCCGATGACTGATAGCCCATGCACTGCTTGAGGTGATCACGCAGCAACGAGATCCCCTGCCCTTTCTTGGCTGACAGATGAATGTTGACGAGCTGCTGGTCACCAGCAATCGTTTCGAGCTCCAGTCGTGGAGTCTGCTCCTGGAGGTCGATCTTGTTGCGGATGATGGTGATGCGAGCCATATCCAGGGATTTCTCCTTGAAGAACGGGCCCATCTGGTCAAGGTAGTCATGCAACCTGGACGTATCCAGAGTGTCATTTCGGGAATCGACCACCAGAAGAATCCTGTCGGCCTTTTCGATGGCTTCCAATGCACGTCGTATGCCTTCCTGCTCAACAGGATCGACGCTTTCGCGCAGACCGGCAGTGTCGGTGACATGCAAGGGCATGCCGTCGATGTTCAAGTGCTCGCGCAAGGTATCGCGAGTGGTTCCTGCGATGTCGGTGACGATTGCAGCGTCCTTTTCGGCAAGTGCGTTGAGAAGGCTGGATTTGCCGGCATTGGGTTTGCCTGCAATCACGACTGACATGCCTTCCTGCAACAAGGCGCCCTGTTTCGCCTTGCTGAAGATCTCCTCCAGGCTGCCCTTTATTGTTGCCAGTTTTGCGAGAGTGTTCCCCTCTGTGAGAAAGTCGATTTCCTCATCCGAGAAATCGATCGCTGCTTCGATGTAGACGCGCAAGTTGACAATCGATTCGGAGAGTTCTCTGACGAGTCGTGAAAATTCTCCTTGCAGTGTGCGAATGGCGCTTCGAGCAGCCTGCGCGCTGGAGGACTCAATCAGATCAGCAATCGCCTCTGCCTGAGCGAGATCAAGCTTCCCGTTGAGGAATGCCCGTTCTGTAAATTCGCCTGGTCGAGCCATTCTGGCGCCATGTGCAAGGATCTCCTTGAGCAGCGAATCCAGGACGAAATAGCCGCCGTGACCCTGGAGCTCCAGAATGTCCTCTCCGGTGAATGAGTTTGGCGCGGAGAAAAACAGAGCAATGCCTTGATCGATAGCAGTATTGCTCCTGTCATTGAAGGAGCAGTAATGCGCATGGCGTGGCGTAGGAGTGAAGCCGAGGATTCGTTCTCCGATCTGCCTGCTGAGAGGCCCTGATACTCTAACGACACCAATGCCGCTCTTCCCCGGAGGAGTTGCTATGGCACATATGGTGTCGCTATCGAGAACGAACGACATGTCGGTGTCAGGCTTTCTTGGCCTCGTATTCCTTGTCGATCTTGCGTGTGATGTACCACTGCTGAAGGATGCCCAGTACGCTGTTGCACAGCCAGTACAGCACCAGACCTGCAGGGAACCAGAGGAAGAATATGGTCATCACCACGGGCATGAAGCGCATGATCTTCGCTTGCATGGGATCTGCAGGCGCAGGGCTCAGCAGTGATTGAGCATACATGGATACGCCCATCAGCAAAGGCAGTATGAAATAGGGATCCATGACAGAAAGATCATTGATCCAGAGCATGAAAGGTGCCTGACGTAATTCAACGCTTTCCAGCAGAACCCAGTACAGCGCAATGAAGACGGGCATCTGCACCAGCATGGGCAGACAGCCTCCGAAAGGATTGATCTTCTCCTTCTGGTAGAGCTCCATGGTGGCCTTCTGCAACTTCATCTTGTCATCGCCGTATCGCTCTTTCAGCTGCACCATCTTGGGCATGACGCGACGCATATTGGCCATGGAGCGATAGCTTGTGGCAGAGAGCTTGTAAAACAGGCCCTTGACCGTCAAGGTCAGCAGCACGATTGACCAGCCGTAGTTTCCGACCAGCTCGTTGATTCTTGTGAGGAGCCAGTAGATAGGCTGGGCTACGAACCACAGCCAGCCGTAGTCGATCGTCAGATCAAGGTTGGGCGAAATGTCTCGCAATACATATTGATCCTTCGGCCCTGCGTAAAAGGAGGCTTCCTGAGTGACAGTGCTGCCAGGTGCCACGGAGAATTCAGGACCAGTGAAACCCGCAATGTACTCTGAAGTGTTCTGCGGACTTCTGCGCATGGAGAAAGTGTTCAGTGCATCTGCGGAAGGAATCCACGCAGACAGGAAATAATGCTGACTCATGGCGATCCAGCCACCAGTGAGTTGATGTGGGGTGATGCCCGCGTCGACGTCGGCAAACTCGACCTTGTAATAGGGATCATCGACGGAGGTGGCGGCAAATCCAAGAAACGAAGACATGCCGACGCCACCTACGCTGCTGGGGTCGGGGAATGTGGTTCTGTTGATCTGTCCAAACAGATTGGCTTGCCAGACGTTGCTGCTGGTGTTGTTGATGATGTAGCTCAACTTGACCAGATAGCTGCCGCGCTCGAAGGTATAGCGTTTTGTGATCTGCACGCCGTCTGACGTGACATGAGTGAGATCGATATTGATGCTGCTGGCTGAGTCTGCCAGCGAATAGGTGTTTGAACTCGCTTGGTAAAGCGCTCTGCTGGTGCTGTCTATGCCGTTTCGACCCACAAGTCCACTCTTGGAAACATAGACTCGTTGAGCGCTGTTCTCGAGCAGCACAAAGGGATCGTTTACTACGTCGATCTGACGTTTGTATTGCGGCAGAGTCACTTCGATGATGTCGCCACCATTGCGGTCCAGTGTCACATGCAGTACGTCAGTCGTTACTTGAATGCGGGCATTCGCGTCCGCGACTGGTTGCACCGATGTGCTCCCAGCAACGTTCGGCACATCACTGACGGCGGTGCCTGTCTGTGCAGGTGCGGCCGGCACATCGCTCACAGTGGTTTGCGCAGCTGCCTGGCTTGCTACTTCGGTCGCAGGAACACTCGGGTAGTCCTGCTGCCAGGCGAGCAAGAGCATGTAGGACACGACCGCAAGGCCGCCAATCAGGAAGTATTTGAGGGATTCCATTTTCTTAGAGTGCTATCTCGGTGACCTGGAGGGTTCTGTGGAATGTGGATTGTCTGGCACGAGGTCTATGCCTCCCGCGTGCCATGGGTGGCATTTCAGGATTCGTCTTGTGCCCAGCTGAACACCGCGGAGCAGGCCGTGTTTCTCGATGGCTTCCTGAGTGTAGTGAGAACAACTGGGGTAGAAGCGGCACTGGCGGCCAATCAGCAGGCTCAAGGTGAGCTGGTAGACGGTAATCAGCTTGATGGCGATTCTGTCCAACATCTATCTGGCCTCGCAAGGCGTGGGTCGTCCGGATTTCTGGATCAAGTCCCGCCAGAGCTTTTCGATCTTCTGTCGAAGGTCTTCGTTGCTCAGGGTGCCGATTCCGCTGCGGGCTAGAATAACGATGTCCACTTCAGGGAGCAAACCTTGATTGTGCCGGAAGGACTCTCTAAGAATCCGTTTCACACGGTTCCTGTCCACTGCACGACGAACGTTCTTTTTTGCGACGACCAGGCCAACACGGCTGAAGGCCACACTGGCAGGCAGTGCGAGTACCAGCAGGTGCTGGCACGAGACTTTGAAGCGAGCGTTCTTGAAAACGGGCTGGAAGTCCGAAGCGCCCAGTAGTCGCCGGTTTTTGCCGAAACTCAGTTCAGACACAGGATCTACAGTAGTGGGCACTTCGGGCTTGGAGAGTGATTCGCTTAAGCGGTGAGCTTGGCGCGGCCACAGGCACGACGACGCTTGATCACGAGTCGGCCGCCCTTGGTTGCCATGCGAGCGC
>CAYQBR010000060.1:0-6729 GCA_964415735.1 uncultured Klebsiella sp.
CGCTGTTCCCCGCGCTGATGTCGCTGTTCAGCAAGGACGAAACGGTCTATCAGCATCAGAGCTCTTTTGCCCTGACCTCGGCACTGGCACGACTGACCGATCGACTCGGCAACAAGGTGCTGTGGATATCGGGTGGTCTGTTCATCTTCAGTGTGGTCGGGCTCATGCAGTTGAAGGTCGAGAACAGCTTCATCGAATACTTCAGCGAAGACACCGAGATCCATCAAGGCATGAAGCTCTTCGACGAGAAGCTGGGCGGCACGCTGTCGCTGGATGTCGTCGTGACTCTGCCGGTGGTTGAGGATGAATTCGACGACGGTTTCGACGATGGTTTCGAGGAAGAGCCCAATGACGCCTACTGGTTCACCGGCGCCAGGATGGACGAGATCAAGCGCATTCACGACTATCTGGACAATAATCCGCAGACCGGCAAGGTGCTGTCCTTCGGCTCCGTCATCCACCTGGCGGAGAAGCTGAACAATGACGCGCCCGTGGACAGTTTCGTCTGGGCGCTGCTGTATTCCCGCATCCCGGAAACGCTGAAGAGTTCAGTGCTCACGCCCTTCGTCTCGGTGGCCGACAATCAGGTGCGCTTCAATGTGCGCGTGATCGAGTCGGACGAGAACCTGAATCGCAATGATCTGATCAATGGCATCCAGCAGGGCCTGCAGCAGGAGTTCGGCTACGCGGCCGATCAGGTGCGCGTCACCGGCATCCTGGTGCTGTACAACAATGTGCTGCAGAGCCTGTACCAGTCCCAGATACTGACCCTTGGGGTGGTGCTGTTCGCCATCATGATCATGTTCCTGTTCCTCTTCCGCTCGGTGCGTATCGCCGTGCTCTGCATCATTCCCAATATCATCGCCGCGCTGCTGGTGCTGGGTCTGATGGGCTGGCTGGGCATTCCGCTGGATATCATGACCATCACCATCGCGGCCATCGCTGTGGGAATCGGCGTCGACAACACCATCCACTACATGCATCGCTTCCAGCATGAGTTCCATCGGATTGGCAGCTATCGCGCCACGATGTTCCACTGCCATGACAGCATCGCGCGGGCCATGTACTTCACCACCATGACGGTGGTGGCGGGCTTCTCGATCCTGGTCTTGTCGAATTTCATCCCCACCATTGTCTTCGGCCTGCTCACCAGCATCGCCATGATGGTCGCCCTTCTGGGCGCGCTGACCCTTCTGCCGCAGCTGCTGATCGCCTTCAAGCCGCTGGGCAGGGAAACGCACGCCGGTTCCTGAAACTTCTGGAGTAGTCTATGCACGCGAATGAATCCCCCGAACAGCCGATTGTCGAGGCGCCCACGAGCCGCTTCATCGACGAGAAGCTCTTCAAGTCACGCTCCATCACGATCTTCGGTGAGATCGACGAAAGGCTCGCGCGCTCCGTCACGGAGAAGCTGCTGGCCCTGGCTGCGGCAGGCGATGAGCCGATCACGATCTACATCAGTTCCCCCGGCGGTCACGTGGAGTCGGGCGATGTCGTCTACGACATGATCAAGTTCATCAAGCCCGAAGTGCGTGTGGTGGGCACCGGCTGGGTCGCCAGCGCTGCCACCACCATCTATCTGGCCGCGAAGAAGGAGAACCGCTTCAGTCTGCCCAACACGCGGTTCCTCGTGCATCAGCCCTCGGGCGGTTCGCGCGGTCGCGCCTCGGACATCAAGATTCAGGCCGAGCAGATCATCAAGATGCGCGAGCGCATCAATCGTCTCATCGCCGACGAAACGGGACAGCCGCTGGAGCGAGTCGCGCGGGATACGGATCGGGACTACTGGATGACGGTGGAAGAGGCGATCGATTACGGCATCGTTGGCCGCAGGATCACGAGCATGTCCGAGCTGGGTTGAAGCGTCGCGGCCTGACGCCAGCGTCGGGCCGCGTCAGTTGGTGGCGGAACCCGTGACACCCGACTGGGCGTTCGCCGAGCCTGTCCTGCGGAAGAGCGCCTGCTGGTTCTGGACCAGAGCGCATACAACATGGTAGTCCGGCTGGCAGCTCAGCGCGCGCACCATGGCAGTGTTGTCGTTGCCCAGTTGCACCAGCACCCGCGCCACAACTCCCTGGTATTCGACATCGAGCGTGGCACTGTTGCCTCTGATTTCCCCGACGCTGTTGCGCCATTCGTAGCCCATGGTCACGAGGGGTTCGACATTCAACTGATCGTTCTGATGGGTGACCCTGAGAGTCAGAAGACTGCCTTCGGCATTCCAGATGCCTGACCATTGCGGGGCCGGCTGTGCAGTGCCGGGCTGGGCGAGTATCTGTGCGGGCAAGCTCAGCGCCATGGCCATGACGCCGGTTGTCCGCGTCAACAGACGCGTGAACTTCACCACCTGAATTTGCATGATCTGGCATCCCCCTCCGGCCCCATCCTATAACGGACCTGTCAGCGCAAACCCGAACAGGGGCCCATGAAACACCAAAAGTCCACCGTAGGCAATCATGCCCAGCAGGATTGCCGCGGCGTCCCATTGCAGTCCTGGCGCCACTGGCGTGACGAGGCCCTTGCGCTCGCGCATGACCACTTGCAGCAGCGCCCACAACGTCGGCAAACCGAAGAGCAGCATCGAGGCGAGGTCCCCATTCGAAAGCAGATGGGCGATGCCCGCCAGTGCCAGACCGACAAGCAAGGGGTGACGAACCAGCACGCGTGTGTGTGAATCCGGCAGCAGCCCGGCAGCGAAAGCGATGCACGCGGCAATCATCACCAGATTGGTCATGTCGCGCAGAGGGAACGGAGGCACCCAGATCTGGATGAACGCGGCGCTGCTCTTGCCGGCAATCACCAGTGCGCTCCCCGCCACCGCTGCAGCAGCGACCAGGGCGAGCTGGCGAGGACGTCCCAGCGCCTGTGCCAGTGTCCGGCCGCGCTCGCCTGTGCAGGCTGCCTGTGCGCCGATGCACAGTGTCAGTCCGAGTATCAAGAGGATCACTGTCTTTTCCGTATCCGGCCGGGGTGACCGGCTCCCGAGTGTGGCGGGCGAAGATACTATGGCGCCGAATCGATGTATATCGCAGGCAAAAAAAACCGGAGCACTCCATGGGGTAGCGTGCTCCGGCAAGGGCCTGTCACTCGTATGCCTGCGTGTTCCTCAACACATGGCGCGATCATAGGCCGGCCCAGATGTATACAGGAAATGGATTAAAGCTATTGCGACGATATTGAAAGTCGATTAGCCTGCGGCAAACCCATCGCACAGGAGCCTGTCATGCATCATCTGCCCACCACCAAGCAGCTGCGTTACTTCGTTGCCCTGGACCAGATCGGGCACTTCGGCAAGGCGGCCGAGGCCTGCTTCGTTTCCCAGCCAGCCTTCAGTGTGGCCATCCGCGAGCTGGAGAGCACGCTCAACATCCAGCTCGTGGATCGCACCAACAAGAATGTCACAGTCACGAATCTGGGGCGGCAGATCGCCGTGCGGGCGCGTCAGGTGCTGCGCGATCTCGAGGAACTGGTCGACATCGCCCAGGGCAATCAGCAACCCTTGACCGGGCAGCTCAAGCTTGGCGTGATTCCGACAATTGCTCCGTTCCTGCTGCCGCGTCTTCTGCCGGCACTGCGCAAGGCCTATCCCGATCTGAAGCTCTACCTGAAGGAAGACCTCACCGAACGTGTCTACGCGCATTTGATGGATGGCGAACTCGACATCATCCTGATCGCTCTGCCCTACGATCTGCGCAATGTGAGTGAACTGCCCCTGTTCAAGGATCGCTTCTATCTGGCCCATCAGGCCAAGAGCGCGCTGGTGCCCAAGGACGCGCGCCAGGTCAGTGACCTGCCCGAGGACAGCATCCTGCTGCTGGAGGACGGCCACTGTCTGCGCGATCACGCCCTGTCCGCCTGCAGCATCAACAATGCCGACAAGGTGAGCGACATCACGGCCACCAGTCTGCTGACCCTGGTGCAGATGGTCGATGCCGACCTCGGCGTGACCTATCTCCCGGAAATGGCCATCGGCTCCGCCCTGCTGAAGAACACCCGCATCAAGACCACGGCGCTGGACAAGGACAGTTTCCGGGAAATCGGGCTGGTCTGGCGCCGCGCCAGCACGCGGGGTCAGGAATTCGAGCTGCTGGGGGAATTCATCAAGCAGAACTATCTTTCCGGCAAGGCCGCCGCTGACGCTTCGTAGGTGAGCGAAAACTGGAATCTGTGCGCAGATTCTGCAAAAGCGTTGTGGCACCGCTTGCCGGCGTTCATTGCGCCCATGCGAAGCATTACCATGCGGGCTGTCTGTCAATGCCCGCATTCCGGAGGCTTTCATGTCCCTGCATTGTCTTGTGCTGCGTCGGCTGGGTGTCGCGCTGTTGCTCGCCGTTTCCACCCCTGCGGCGCTGCCCGTCCTTGCCGCCGAGGCGCCGGACTTCCTGTTGCTGGATGATCGCGGTCAGGCTGTGAAGCTGCATTACCACCGCGATGCGGATGCCTTGGTGCTGATGAGTCACCGCAGCGATTCCGCCGCGGTGGCGAATGTCGCCGCGCTGGTCGAAGACGAGATCGCGCGCCATGCGCAGCGTCGGATTCCCTTTTTCCTGATCAATGCCGAAGCCGACCTTGGCCGCGAGCAGGCCCTCGCCCAGAGAGAAGCGCAAGGCATCGCGGCGCCGTTGCTGCTGGATGACAGCGGCCTCGTCACCGCGACCCTCGACCTGCAGCACGCGGGCGAAGTCCTGGTGATCGATCCGGCGCGCTGGGAGATCGTGTATCAGGGCCCCGCGACAGCGCAGGCCGATGGCACCGGGGAGAACTATCTCGCCCAGGCGCTGGACGCACTGCTCAAGGGCGAGGCCCTGTCACAGCCGCGCCGCAAACCCACTGCCGATGCCGGGTTCGAGACGCTGCCGGTGGCCACTGCCGAGAGTGTGCCGACCTACGCCTCCGAGATCGCCCCCCTGCTCGTGGAAAAATGCGCCAGCTGTCACCGCCCCGGCGGCATCGGGCCCTGGGCCATGAACAGTCATCAGATGGTGCAGGGCTTCTCGCCCATGATTCGCGAAGTGATTCTGACCAAGCGCATGCCGCCCTGGCATGCCGACCCACAGATCAATCGCTTCAAGCACGACATGAGCCTGAGCATCGAGCAGGCGCAGACGCTGGTGCGCTGGATTGATGCGGGAGCCCCGCGCGGCGAGGGCGAGGATCCGCTGCTGGCGGTGGTCGAGCCCGACAATGCCTGGGAGCTGGGCGAGCCGGATCTGATCGTCGACCTGCCGGCCTTCTCCGTTCCCGCCACCGGCACGCTGGACTATCAGATCCTGAGTGTCGACAACCCGCTCGATCACGATGTCTGGGTGCGCGCCGTGCAGATCGTGCCCAGTGATCGCCAGGTGCTGCATCACGCCATCGCCACCTTCGGCCTGCGCGACGAACCACTGGACATCGACCTGGGCACGCCGATTGGCGACGCCCTGCTGCAGTCGCAGCTGATGACCTTCGTGCCGGGCAACGAGATCTACGAGTATCCCGAGAGCACGGGCATCCTGGTGCCGGCCGGCGCCACCTTCTTCAGCCAGATGCACTACACCACCTACGGCCGGGAAACCGTGGATCAGACCCGCATCGGGCTGTACTTCGCCGACGAGCCGCCTGAGTACACCTTGCAGCACTACGCCATCCTCAATGTGGATATCGAGATTGCGCCGGGGGAGAGTCAGGACGAGGAGCGCGCCTATTACCAGTTCCAGAAGGATGCGGTGATCTACAGCCTGTTCCCTCACGCGCATTACCGCGGGCGCAGCGCCAGCTTCAGCGTGATCTATCCCGATGGCCGCGAGGAGCTGCTGCTGTCCGTGCCGCACTACGATTTCAACTGGCAGCGCTACTTCCAGCTGGAGGAGCCGCTTTACGCCCCGGCCGGCACGCGGCTGATCCACCGCATGGTGTATGACAACTCCAGCAACAATCCGAGCAATCCGGATGCGACGGCGCAAGTGAGCTTCGGCGAACAGACCTGGGAGGAAATGCTCTATGGCGGGGTGTCCTTCCGCTATGCGAGCAAGGCGGACGACGTGCAGCAGATCAATCGGCAGGAATACGTGACCAGCCTCAGCATGGGCTTCATGGACACCAATCAGGACGGCAGGATCGTGCTGGACGAGATGCCCGAGCGCGCCCGCCAGCGCCTGGCCATGGCCTTCGTCGTGCTCGACAAGGACAAGTCAGGCGGGCTGGAATTCGCCGAGTTCCATCAACTGATGACCACCCAGCGACAGGCTCAGGCGCGTTCGGACGGCGCCGCCGTGAACCGGTAGTTCTTCAGGGGCAGTTCGCGCACGCGCTGCCCCGTCAGGATGTACACCGCATTGGCCACCGCGGCCGCAATCGGCGGCGTGGCCGGCTCGCCCAGGCCGCCGAGCGCAGCGCCGGATTCAATCGTCACCACGTCGATCTCGGGCGATTCGCGCAGGCGCAGCATCTCGTAATCGTTGAAGTTGCGCTGCACGACAGCGCCCTTGTCGATGGTGATCTCGCCATACAGCGCAGCGGTGAGACCGAAGATCACGCCGCTTTCCGCCTGTGAACGCACCGTGTCCGGATTGACGGCCCTGCCGCAGTCGATGGCACAGGTCACCCGGTGCACGCGCACCTCGCCCGTCTCGCCGATGGACACTTCCGCCACCTGAGCCACGATGCTGCCGAAGCTTTCCTGCAGGGCGATACCCCGCGCGCGTCCTTCCGGCAGATTGCGATCCCAGCCCGCCTGCTCGGCCGCCG
>CAYQBR010000061.1:0-6627 GCA_964415735.1 uncultured Klebsiella sp.
TGATCAGCATCATCAATTTCGACGCCGTGGTGAGACGCCTGCGCTTCAGTGACGACCTGTTGCGCAGCGGGCTGTCCTACGAACAGATCCTGGGGGAGGTGAGTCTCAACCAGGGCATCGTGAGCATCCAGGACCGGCTGCAGATCATCGGGCCGGCCAGTCTGTTCCAGATTACCGGCGATATCGACCTCGTCCGGCAGACCATCGATGGCAGCATGTACATCACCTTGCCCATCAGCGACAACATTCCCTGGCTCAGTGGCATCGCGGTGCTCAATAACCTGATCAACTGGCAGGTGGCTGTCGGTGTGTTCCTGTTCGACCAGATATTCGGGGATCAGGTCGACAGTCTGACCAGCGCGCAGTACACCTTGCAGGGGCCGTGGGCAGGTCTGGAGCCACGCCTGAACCAGGTGTTCGGCACGCCTTCCACCGAGTCTGCGCCTGCCAGTCCGGCGGGCAGCCCGCCCGGCCCGAGCACGGCACCTGCAGCGCCAGGCGCCCAGCCCTCCGCGCCACGGGTCTGATGTCTCATTCAACACAGGAGAACGCCATGCAACACAAGGCAGCGGTTGTGCAGATGGTCAGCGGCGCCGATGTGCACGCCAATCTGAGCAGTGCGGCGCAACTGATCGCCGAGGCGCGAGCCCAGGGCGCCGAACTGATCCTGTTGCCCGAGAACTTCGCCGTGCTCGATGGCGGGCCTCTGAGTCAGTTCGCGGAGCGTGAAGGTGACACTGCCGCTCTGCTGCAGGGCTTTCTGCAAGAGCAGGCGCGCATCACCGGCGCCTGGCTGATTGCCGGCAGCATGCCTGTGAGTACACGGCCGTCAGGCAGCACAGAGTCAGCGCAACAGGTGCCAGGCGGACGCGTGCGACCGGCCTGCATGGTCTATGACCCGCAGGGCCGACTGGTGGCGCGCTACGACAAGATGCACTTGTTCGACGTGCAGGTGGAGGACCGTCAGGCGCAGTATTCGGAGTCGCGCAGTTTCGAGCCGGGGGATGCCCCTGTCTGCGTGCAGACGCCGCTGGGGTGCATCGGCCTGAGCATCTGCTATGACCTGCGCTTCCCGGAGCTCTACCGGCGTTTGCTGGAGCAGGGGGCGCAGCTGCTCACCGTGCCTTCGGCCTTCACGAAAGTGACGGGAGAGGCGCACTGGGAAGTCCTGCTGCGCGCGCGTGCCATCGAGAATCAATGCTATGTGCTGGCCGCCAATCAGGGCGGTGTCCACAATGCCACACGGGAAACCTGGGGACACTCCATGATCGTCGACCCCTGGGGGCGCATTCTTGCCTGCGTGGAGTCCGGTCCCGGCGTGGCGGTGGCGGAACTGGATCTGGCGGCCCTGGCGGCACTGCGTGCCAGAATGCCCATTCAGAGTCATCGCCGCTTCCGCGATGGGCCCTGCTGAACCCGTGCCCCCCGCGTCCGGGCCAGGTTGAATCGGCATTCCGCTTTCCCGTATCATGCGCCGCCCGCCGCGCGCACTGCGGTTTCTTGCTGGTGACACCCCGTGACAATTGACAAAAGTCTGCTGACCAATCTTGTTGCTGGAGCGCTTGTGCTGCTGGGCTTGCTGCCCTTTGCGGCTGCCCCTTGGTTCATGAGCATCGGCCTGTTCGCCCTTTCGGGCAGCGTAACCAACTGGTTGGCTATCCACATGCTGTTCGAGCGCGTACCTGGCTTCTATGGCTCCGGTGTCGTGCCGCTGCATTTCGAGGACTTCAAGCGCGGCATTCGCAAGCTCATCATGCAGCAGTTCTTCAGCCCCGATAACATCGACAAGTTCCTGCAGCAATCCGGAAGCGTGGCACGCGGTCTGGATGCGGAGATCCAGAAACTCATCGACAAGCTGGATCTGGAGAAGGCCTTCGACGCCCTCCTGGATGTCATCATGGCCTCATCGTTTGGCAGCATGCTGGCCATGTTCGGCGGACGTGATGCTCTCAATCCGCTGCGTGACCCCTTCGTGCGCAAGATGCGCGAGTACTTCCTGGGGGTCGTGGACTCCGAGGACTTCCGTGCCAGTCTCGCCCGCGGCATTGCCAATGCCACCGAGGGGCGGGAGTCGCTGCACGCGCGCATCGAGCACATAGTGGATCGCCGACTTGACGAGCTGACCCCGCAGCTGGTGAAGGAGATCGTGCAGGCCATGATCAAGAAGCATCTGGGCTGGCTGGTGGTCTGGGGCGGGGTGCTCGGCGGTCTGATTGGAGTCGTGGTGACTGCGTCTGGAGTTTGACGGAGAGTCCGGTTATCCCATGACCGTGAACTGAGGAAAATAGAACAGCTGTTCTACCTTGTGCTTCGCCCGACCGCTCGAGACTGTGTGCACAAGCTCACGAAACGCCTCCTGCATGCATGACCTCGCCCTGCAATATGTATTATTTTGTATCATTAGATGTAAAAAGAACGGCCCTGTACTACAATCGCGGCCGTTTTTAATTTCCGCTGGATCAGCAGTTCTGCGCGCTGATCGTGTATCACTAATCGAGACGAGACCGAGCATTTATCATGGCGAGACCAGTAGAGTTTGAGTACAACGATGTATTGACCAATGCAATGGAGCAGTTCTGGCGCGAGGGATTCGAAGCCAGTTCCGTGCAGAAGCTGCTGGACGTGACCGGCATCAACCGTGGCACTCTTTACAACTCCTTTGGCGACAAGGACACCTTCTTCAAGGCCTGTCTC
Organism: uncultured Klebsiella sp.; assembly: GCA_964415735.1. Taxonomy (GTDB): domain Bacteria; phylum Pseudomonadota; class Gammaproteobacteria; order Pseudomonadales; family Pseudohongiellaceae; genus UBA5078. The sequence continues at coordinate 2,695 of CAYQBR010000061.1, forward strand.
GACCATTACAACAAGCTGATCGCGAAGGATCTGGACGCCTCCCTGAACAACGCAGACCTGGCACCCTGGGCGGCCATAGAGAAGTACTTCGACCTGGCGGTGATCTCCGTGACCAACAAGCAGCGTGGCATGGGCTGCCTGCTCGTCAACTCCCTGTGTGAAAGCATCAATTACAACAAGGACATCCAGAAGATCGTCCGCAATTCCTTCGCCGTGGTGCGCAAGGCCCTGCTCAAGCGCATCAAGGACGCCGAGAAGGCCGGCAAGCTGCGCAAGGGTGTCTCTGCCGACTTCGCCGTGGAAGCGTTGATGAACCTGCTTTACGGTCTGCGCGTGAATTCCCGCGATGCCAAGCCTGTCAAGCAACTGGCTGAAATCGTTAAGTTTACTGTCGACTCCCTGCAGTAAATCCCGTCAGTGTCCGGGGTGATCGGCACTCTGTCGATTGCTCCGGAAGGCCCCGGCGCCGGGGCTTGTGGACAATTCTTTATCGGGTATACTTGGCCCCCAGACGGTTAAGGAACCAGAACGCTTCAGGACATTTTCCGCTCTGCAATCACCACTCCGAATTCGACACAACAAGACGAGTTGGCCTGGAAGAAGGTCAATCATCTCCAGACAAGGTATAGAACAATGAGAAAACTGGCCGGCACCCGCAAGAACGATGAAAGCAACGTAGACCTGACCCCCATGCTCGACGTGGTGTTCATTCTGTTGATCTTCTTCGTGGTCACAGCGACATTCCTGTCCGAGACGGCCATCGACGCCGCCAGCAGCCAGGGCAACAACCAGCCGCAGAATGAGCAGCAGGATGACGGCCCGAAGAATATCCTGATCGAACTTGGCGCCAACAATGACATCATCCTGAACGGCGAGCCCCGCCCCATTCTGATGAGCCAGATTCGCTCCAACATCGACCGACTGAAAGCCGAGAATCCTGCGGCAACCCTGATCATCAAGCCGCATGTGCGTTCAAACGTGGAAACGCTGGTGTCTGTGATGGACTCTGCCCGACAGGCTGGCATTACCGGGATATCCGTAATGGAGCCTTGATGGTCCCTGAAGTCATGCGGAGCGGTTTGCCACCGGTCCGGCAACACGAAAAACGCACCCGAGGGTGCGTTTTTCATTTCCGAATCCCCTGTTTGCGAGAGCCAGGCACATGTTGAGTCTGTGGAATGATGAAGAAGCGGTGCAGTTCGCCCGCGATCCGCAACTGGGATTGCGCGTCTACAGTTCCCGGCTGCTCGGGCGGGATGCCGATCTGGTGCTGCATGGCGGTGGCAACACCTCGGTCAAGGGCCGCCTGCGCAATGTCTTCGGTCAGGAAGAGGACGTGCTCTTCGTCAAGGGCTCGGGCTGGGACTTGCAGACCATCGCCGCCGGCGGGTTTGCGCCCGTGCGGCTTGACTACCTGAAGGCCCTCGCCGCGCTGCCCGCATTGTCTGACACCGACATGATGCGTGAACTGCGTCTTGCGCTGCTCGACCCGGGCGCGCCCACGCCGTCGGTGGAGGCCATCCTGCATGCGCTGGTGCCCACGCGCTATGTCGATCACACCCACGCCGATGCCGTCGTCGCCATCAGCAACAGTCCCGGTGGTGAGCAGGCTCTGCGCGAACTCTACGGCCCGGATGTGCTGGTGCTGCCCTATGTGATGCCTGGCTTCATCCTGGCGCGCCAGGTTCACGAGGCCACGCGCGACGCTGACTGGAGCAGGCTGCAGGGTATCGTCCTGCTGCACCACGGCATCATCACCTTCGACGATGATTGCCGAGCCAGCTACGAACGCATGATCGCACTCGTGAGCAAGGCGGAAGACTATCTGCGCGAGCGAGGTGCCTGGGATTCTGCTGCCACCGACACCGTGACACCCCAGGTGCAGGATTATCAGCGCCTGGCCAGTCTGCGTCTGGCGGCCAGCCAGCTGCTGGGGGCGCCCATGCTGGTGCGCTGGGATCGCTCGCCCGCCGCTGCCGGATTCGCCGGGCTGGCCAATGCGGGCGCTGTCGCGACCCGCGGGCCGCTGACGCCGGATCACAGCATTCACACCAAGCCGCATTCCGCGGTGCTGGACGCCGACCCACTGCCGGGCCTGCAACTGTTCGCCGACGACTATCGCGCGCGGTTCTCCCGCCATGCCCAGCCGCATCACACCTGCCTCGATCCAGTGGCCCGCACGGCGGTGTGGCGTGAGCGCGGCATGGTCTACCTGGCCCAGGACGCCAGACGCCTGCGTGTGGTCGAGGACATCAGCCAGCATACCGTGCGTGCCATGCAATGGGGCGAGGCGCTGGGCGGTTGGACCGCCCTGCCGGCGCAGGATCTTTTCGACCTGGAGTACTGGGAACTGGAGCAGGCCAAGCTCAAGCGCGGCGCCGCGCGTGCGGAGTTCGAGGGGCGAGTGGTGCTGGTGACCGGCGCGGCCTCAGGCATCGGCAAGGCCTGCGTCGATGCCTTTGTCGCGAAAGGTGCTGCCGTGGTGGCGCTGGACATCGCGCCGGGCATCACGCAGCAGTGGCACAGTGCCCAGGTGCTCGGTCTGGTCTGCGATGTCACGTCGAGCAGCGCTATTCAACACGCGATCGAGGCGGCGGTGGCCCACTTCGGTGGCATCGACATCCTCGTCAGCAATGCTGGAAACTTCCCCGCCAGCTGTCCGCTGGGCAGCATGGATGACAAGGTCTGGGACGATTCGCTGGCCCTCAATCTGAGCTCGCACATGCGTCTGCTGCGGGCCTGCGTGCCCTTCCTGAGTCTGGGCCAGCAGCCTGGTGTCGTCTTCATCGGTTCAAAGAATGTGCCGGCGCCGGGGCCGGGAGCCGGGGCTTATTCCGTGGCCAAGGCCGGGCTTGCGCAACTGGCGCGAGTCGCGGCACTGGAACTCGGTGGCAAGGGCATTCGCGTGAACACTCTGCACCCCAATGCCGTCTTCGACACCGGCATCTGGAGTGAAGACGTGCTCGCGGCCCGAGCGCGCAGCTATCAGATGAGCGTCGAGGACTACAAACGCAACAATGTGCTGGGCTGCACCGTGCAGTCGAGCGATGTGGCCAGGCTTGCAGTGCTCATGGCCGGCGAGGGTTTCGCCCGCACCACGGGCGCCCAGGTGCCCGTGGATGGCGGCAACGAGCGCGTGATCTGAGGAACTTCCATGCACGTGAACGCCCGCCATTACCGCACGATCTGGTTCGACACGGCACAGCAATGCGTGCACATCATCGATCAGACCCGCCTGCCTCATCACTTCGAGACCGTGGCGCTGCGCACGCTGAGTGACGCCTGTCATGCCATCGAGAGCATGCAGATTCGCGGGGCGCCACTGATCGGCGTGACGGCGGCCTACGGCGTGGCGCTGGCCCTGCGCGAGGGAGCGGTCGATCTGGACGCAGTCTGCGCCCGTCTGCTGGCGACACGACCGACGGCAGTCAATTTGCGCTGGGCTCTGGAGCGGGTGCAGCAGGCCCTGCAGTCCGTGCCTGCCATGCAACGCAGGGAGGTGGCGCTCGCGCTGGCCGGGCAGCTGGCGGATGAGGATGTGGCGGCCTGCAGCGCCATCGGCGAGCACGGACTGGCCTTGCTGGAGGCCGCCTGGGCCGACAAACGGCGGCGCCAGCCGGATGCCGCGTGCCTGAACGTGCTGACCCATTGCAATGCCGGCTGGCTGGCCACGGTGGACTGGGGCACGGCGCTGGCGCCCCTCTACAAGGCCCATGCCCGGGGCATTCCGCTGCATGTCTGGGTGGATGAGACGCGCCCGCGCAACCAGGGCGCGTTTCTCACGGCCTGGGAACTGCAGCAGGAAGGCATTGCGCACACCGTGATCGTGGACAACGCCGGCGGCCACCTGATGCAGCATGGCGAGGTGGATCTGTGTCTGGTGGGCAGCGACCGCACCACGGCGACAGGCGATGTCTGCAACAAGATCGGCAC
>CAYQBR010000062.1:0-6590 GCA_964415735.1 uncultured Klebsiella sp.
GCACGATGACATGGTAGTCGAGGCGCCACCCCACGTTGTTGGCCCGCGCCTGTCCACGCGCTGACCACCAGCTGTACTGCTCGGCCTCCTTGTTCACCAGACGGAAGGCATCCACCCAGCCGACGTCGTCATAGATCGTGTCGAGCCAGCGCCGTTCCTCGGGCAGAAAGCCGGAGTTCTTCTGATTGGAACGCCAGTTCTTCAAATCGATTTCCTTGTGACAGATGTTCCAGTCGCCACAGATGATGTAGCGCCGCCCGTCCGTGCGCAGCTGACGCATGTGCGGCAGGAAGGCATCGAGAAACGCGAACTTGCAGGCCTGGCGCTCTTCCCCGCTGGAGCCTGACGGCAGATAGAGCGAGGCGATGCTCAGATCGCCGAAATCGGCCTGGATATAGCGGCCCTCGTCATCCGCCAGCGCGAAGCCCAGCCCCGTGATGACGCGATCGGGCTTGCGCCGCGAATAGAGCGCCGTGCCGGAATAGCCCTTCTTCTGCGCATCGAAATAGTGGCAGTGAAAGCCCTCGGGGAAAAACATCGGATCATCGAGCTGATCGATCTGCGCCTTGGTTTCCTGCAGACAGACGACATCCACGTCGACCGTCTTCAGCCATTCGAAAAAACCCTTGCGGGCCGCCGAGCGGATGCCGTTGCAATTCAAGCTCATCACTTTCATGGGTGGGATTCCTCCGTCGTCCTGCGCTCCCTGACCAGCCTGACGAGGGCCGTGACCATGGGTTTCATGAAGTACTGCGAGTCCGGCATCACGCTGACACGCACGCCTGCGGCCTGCAACTGGTCACCGACCACCGGGCCGACCGCCGCCACCACCGCACGCTGCAGCCCGGCCAGCAGCTCGGCCTCCAGACCATGTGCCCGAGCCACCTCCTGCAGGCGCGTGAATTGTGGCTGACTGGTGAAGGTGATGGCGCTGATCCGACCCCGCGCCAGGGCATGAATCAGTTCCACGACCTGGGTCTCGTGCGTCTGCGGCGCGTAGACATAAGGTGCCACGGTGCTCACATTGGCGCCGCGCGCACGCAGATAATCCGTCAGCAGACGATTGGGCTCCTCACCATAAAGCTGCACGGCCACCCGTCGTCCCTGCAGTGCAATTTCCTCCAGCGCGTCGATCACTCCCGGCGTGGTGGGCGCCTTGCCCAGCACATCGGGCTTGAGGTCCATCTCCTTGAGCGCGCGTCCGGGCTTGGGTCCGCGACAGACGGTCGTCGTGGCCTGCAGCGCAGCGACAAAGGCGGCTTCACGTTCGTGGCGCTGCGCTAAGGCACGCAGACGGCGCAGGCCTTCTCCCGTCAGGATGACGAAATATGCGGGCGGCGCGGCGATGAACTCGTCCAGCCAGCGCAACACGGGGGCCGGGTCCGGCGCATCGAGGATGGCCACCAGCGGCACACGGACCACGTGCGCGCCCCGGCGCACAAGCAGGTCTTCCAGAATGTCGAGCTGCCGACTTTCCGGCACGGCCACAACTTGCCCGGCCAAGGCATTCGAAGTATCCAGGTCTTCCATAAAGTGTTACCAAACGAAATCATTGAAGTGAGACGAAACGCATATTCGTTACGATAAACAACGAAAAATAGGTGTTGTTACTCATATACACACTTGTGTTACCATGCGCGCCGTTACCTGAGAGAAATCGGTAACACTCAAACCACCCAAACCAAAGGAAATTCAAATGAGCGAAATCTTCGTCAATGCCCGTGCTGTACTGATCTCCCTGACTGTTGTGGCCGCCTCTGTGGCAGTGCCTCTGCTGACCATGATTGGCGCTGCGTGATCCCGGTTGGCCGCAAGGCCGTTGTGACAAACACTTCCGGGGCCACCCCTATGAAGACAGTACAACCAGGCATTACCCGTTGCCCGCTGTGACGTTCTGAATTCCACTTCAGGCCGTCACGGCGGGAACCCCTTTCCCGCCCCGCTTCACTCCACTTTCTTCAGCTTGTCCACGAAATTGCAGGGTTTGTGCCTGCGATCCAGCTGCTTCGACACGATATTCTCCCACCCCGTACGACAGGCTCCCGGCGAGCCCGGCAACGCAAACACGATGGTGCCATTGGCCATGCCCGCGAACGCCCGTGACTGAATCGTGGAGCAACCGATCTCCGTGAAGGAAATCTGGCGGAACAATTCTCCGAAGCCCTCGATCATGGTGTCGAGCAACGGGGTCACGGCCTTGACGGTGTTGTCGCGGAAGGTGAACCCAGTGCCACCTGTCAGCAATACCGCCTGCACCTGTTCATCCGCGATCAGCGTGGCCACCAGCGCACGCAGCTTGTAGGTATCGTCCTTCACGATGTGCTTGCCGAGCAGGCGATGTCCGGCGGCAGTGACACTGTCCACCAGGTAGGCACCGGACTTGTCCGTCTCGGGTGTGCGGGTGTCCGACACGGTGACGACAACGACATTGACCGGGGTGAATTCAACGGGACTGGCGCTGGACATGGCTGCAGGAAACTCCGTGCTGCGGCGGCGAAGCGCCTGGCTTGCAAGATGCAGCCATGGCGGCAATCGCGCGGGTTGATTGGAATGCTGATTCTGGATCGACGGTGTCAGCCGCCCGTCATGTTCATCAGACGCACGGGCTGCACGTGATCCTTTTCATAGAAGAAGTGCCGCTCCGGCTTGAGTGACATCGCACCGATGATGGCCTGCTTGAGCTCTTCGAGGCCGCCATTGTGATCGCGCATCACGGCGCGCAGATCGACGGAATGCTCATTGCCCAGACACAACAGCAGACGCCCTTCCACCGTGACACGCACACGGTTGCAGTCGCCACAGAAATTGTGACTGACGGGCGAGATGAAACCGATGCGACTGCGCCGACCGGGAATCTGGTAATAGCGCGACGGCCCGGCAGTTCGGTCGCCGATCGGCGCGAGGGCGTACTTCTCGGCAATCACGCTGCGCACCCACTCGTTGCTGCAGACCGTGTTCTCGCGGTCGTGATCCGAGGCATTGCCCAGCGGCATCTCCTCGATGAAGGCGATGTCCAGATCCCGCGCCAAGGCATACTCCGTGAGCGGCAACACCTCGTCGTCGTTGTAGCCCTTCATCAGCACGGCATTGATGCGGATACGATCGAAATTCTGCCGACGCGCAGCCTCGACACCGGCCAGCACCTGGTCGAGCCTGCCCGTGCGTGTGATCCGACGGAAACGTTCGGCATCCAGACTGTCCACACTGATGTTGATGCGATTGACGCCCGCCTGGCGCAGCGGCGCGGCGTACTTGTCGAGCTGCGCCCCATTGGTGGTGAGCAGCAGTTCCTTGAGACCGGGCAGCTGACCCAGGCGCTCGATCAGCGACATCACATTGTTGCGCACCATGGGCTCGCCGCCCGTCAGACGGATCTTGCGCACGCCCAGCTCGGTGAAGGCCTGCGCGATCAGATGCAGTTCCTCCAGTGACAGCACTTGCGCACGCGGCAGGAAGGTCATCTCCTCCGTCATGCAATAGACACAGCGGAAATCACAGCGATCGGTCACGGAAAGGCGAATGTAGTCCACATGGCGCCCGAAGGAGTCGATGAGAACATTGGCTGGCCGCACGTTCTGGTCAGTCAGGGAAATGCCGGAATCGTTCATGTCATGCAGTCGTCAGGTAATGGTTGGCGAATTGGGCGCGCACCTGCGTCTTCAGCAGCTTGCCCGTGGCAGTATGGGGAAGCGATTCGACGAATACAACGTCGTCAGGCAGCCACCACTTCGCCACCTTGTCCTTCAGGAACGCCAGGATTTCGTCTGCGACCACCTGCGCCCCCGGCTTGCGCACCACCAGCAGCAGCGGACGCTCGTCCCAGCGTGGATGCGGAATGCCAACCACGCAGGCTTCCAGCACGGCCGGGTGCCCGACTGTCAGGTTCTCCAGCTCGATGGAGCTGATCCATTCGCCGCCGGACTTGATGACATCCTTGCTGCGATCGACGATCTGCATGTAGCCCTGCGGGTCGATGGTGGAGACGTCGCCGGTATCGAACCAGCCCTCGCGGAACGCGCTGTTGTCTTCACTGCGGTAATAGCTGCTGGCCACCCAGGGGCCGCGCACCAGCAGTCGCCCGAAGGTGCGTCCGTCGTGGGGCAGTGCCTCGCCGGCATCGTTGACGATGCGCATCTCCACGCCGAACACGGCCCGCCCCTGCTTCGCCTGCAGCCGCGCGCGCTCATGGCGGTCGGCGCCGGCAAGCTCGGGCGTGCGGGCACAGACCGTGCCCATGGGGCTCAGCTCTGTCATGCCCCAGGCATGGATGGGAAACACCTCATAGTCATCCTGGAAGCGATCCATCATGGAGCGCGGGGCGGCCGCGCCGCCTATCACCACGTCCTGCACGCTGTCGAGATTGCCCTTCACGGCATCCAGATGATTGAGCAGGTTCAGCCACACCGTGGGCACGCCCAGCATGGAGGTGACCTTCTCGCCATTGATCAGCTCGTACAGCGAGGCACCGTCCATGCCGGCGCCCGGGAACACGATGCCGGCCCCGGCTACCGGGGCGCTGTAGGGCACGCCCCAGGCGCAGACGTGAAACATGGGCACCACGGGCAGCACACGCGACATCGGCCCGAGATTCAGCGCCGAGCCGCGGCAGGAGGAAATCGCGTGCAGCACGGTGGAGCGGTGGGAATACAGCACGCCCTTGGGATTGCCGGTGGTGCCGGAGGTGTAGCACAACCCCGCGGCGGCGCGCTCGTCCAGCAGCGGCCAGGCGAACTCCTCTGATTCCTCGGCGATCAGATCTTCATAGCAGAGCAGTCCTGTCAGTGACGTGGTGGCCGGCATGTGCGCGGCGTCGGTCATCACCACGATGCCCTTGAGCACGCTCAGGTGATCCTTGATGGCTTCCAGCAGCGGCAGGAAGCTCAGGTCAACGAAGAGCAACCGGTCCTCGGCATGCTGGATGATGTAGACGATCTGCTCGGGGAAGAGCCGCGGATTGATGGTATGGGTGATGGCCCCCATGCCGGAGATGGCGTAGTAAAGCTCGAAGTGCCGGTAGGTGTTCCAGGCGAGGGTGGCGATGCGATCCCCCTGCTCCACGCCCAGTCGCTGCAAGGCATTCGCAAGGCGGCGGCTGCGTCGCAGCGCGTCGGCATAGTGGTAGCGATGGATGCCGCCTTCCACCTGCCGCGTCACGATCTGCGCGTCGGTGTTGTAGACGGCTGCATATTCCAGGATGTCCGCGATGTTCAGCGGCTTGTCCATCATCAATCCAAGCATGCGAGCCCCCTTGCGTTCTTGTTGTTGTCAAGGCACCCGGTCGGCGATCACCAGAGGTACCAGAGCAGGTGCGTCCGCACGGGCGAAACCGTCCGAGCGGGCCTGATAGTCGCCGGACTGCACATTGGCCGTGCCGCTGGACGATGCCGTCGCCACCACGTAAATGTTCTCGGCGGACGACATATTGAAAGGGCCCACGGCATCGGCATCACTGAGCGTCAAGGTTACGGGCAGGTCCTCGACATTCAGCACACGGGCTGCCAGGGGCTGACCCCGGCCATTGACTTCGAGCGCGGAGATGAACACGCGAGTGCCTGCCGGCAAGGCCAGTCCGTCCGCCAGAGACACCTGCACCTGCACCTGTGCGCCGGTGGGCTCGGGGACCGCGGCAGGTTCACCGCCACCGGCCAGGGCCTGCTGCGCGCTGGCGATGCGGGCGTTGATCTCGTCCATTTCCGGCCCGGCCGGCGTCTGCTGCGCGATGCGACGCCAGAAGGTGATGGCAGCCTGGTGATCCTGGCGACGCTCGGCGTCCAGAGCCTGCACCTGCAGGATCAGGAACTGATTCGGGTCGATGAGCTGGGCCTGGTCGATGATGCCCTGCACCTTGTCGGTGATGACCTGCTCGGCCAGCATGAATTCGAGGAAGGCCTGCTGGCCGAGGATGGAAACCTTGTCCTGAGGCTGCTCGATCAGGGCGGCGGCATTTCCCAGGGAGAGCGAAGCTTCGGCGAACAGACCCATGTTGACCAGATTCTGCCCCATCAGGTACATGGCCCAGCCGTTCTGATTGTCACGTTGGATGAAGGGGCCAATCTCGGAGAAGATCAGGTCGCGGATAGCCTGAGGATCATCGCTCACTTCGGCGCTGCGCTCGAACAGGGAAGCCAGTTCGAGTTCGTCCTCGAAGCCCCACTGCTGATAGAGGCCGATGCTGACCGGCACGATGAAGGCCACCATCACCAGAGGAATGACGCGGGCCCTGGTGAAGAAGCCAGGGTGAGCCTCCACGCTGGCTTCCACCTTTTCACGCGCGGCGGTGACGTCGCTGAGCAGGCTGCGCTCCAGCTCGCGCTTGAGCGCCTCGAAATTCTCGTCCTCGAGGGTGCCGGCAGCGCGCTCCGCTTCCAGCTCCGCCATGCGCTCCTGGAAGATCAGCAGGTTGGCGTGCTCGCGTCGCGCCATCTTCTGGACGCCGCGACGATGAAAGTTCCACATGGGCAAGAGCACGAACAGCGCAGAGGCAACCGCCAGCACGCCAGCATAGATCCAGAACAAGGTATCCCCCAGAACCCGCCGGCACGCCCTTGGGGTCTTTGCCGCGACGAGTCGTCTCAGTGTGTATCGGTTTG
>CAYQBR010000063.1:0-6578 GCA_964415735.1 uncultured Klebsiella sp.
CAGCCGCGCAATCGCCTGAGCCGCCAGACCAACAAGAATCGCAGGACAGGGGACACCATGCAGGACAGAATCGCAGCGGCGGTCGAGGAGATCGGCAAGGTGCTGCTGGGCAAGGAAACGCAGATCCGACTGGCCCTGTGCTGTCTGGTGTCGGGGGGGCATCTGCTCATCGAGGATCTGCCCGGCATGGGCAAGACCACGCTGGCCCACGCGCTGGCCCGAGTGTTCGGGCTCGACTTCAATCGCATCCAGTTCACCAGTGATCTGCTGCCTGCCGACATCCTCGGCGTGTCTGTCTTCGATCAGGCCAGCGGCAACTTCAGCTTTCATCCCGGCCCCATCTTCCGCCAGCTCGTGCTGGCCGACGAGATCAATCGCAGCACGCCCAAGACTCAGAGCGCGCTGCTGGAGGCCATGGAAGAAGGGCAGGTGTCCGTGGAAGGCCAGACTCGTGCGCTGCCGTCACCCTTCTTCGTGATTGCCACCCAGAACCCGGTCAGTCTGGCCGGGACGTTTCCACTGCCCGAATCGCAGCTGGACCGCTTCCTGATGCGGATCGGCATTGGTTATCCGGACCCGCGCGCGGAGCGCATCCTGCTGGAACGCAGCGGGGAGAGCGATCGCGGCGCCATGCTCCCGCAATTGCTCGGTGTCGCCGACCTTTGCGCCATGCGCGCGGCGGCCGGCACTGTCGCCCTGAGCCCGCTGCTGCTGGATTATGTCCAGCGCCTGGTGGCACATACGCGCACGAGTGCCGGTTTTCACTTCGGGCTGTCGCCGCGCGGCAGCATCGCCATCGTCCGTGCTGCCCGCACCTGGGCCTGGATGGCAGGGCGCCAGCATGCCGTGCCCGAGGATGTTCAGGCCATTCTGCCCGCCGTGGTGGAGCATCGCCTGCGTGCCACTGCCGATGGCGATGGCCGCCATGGCGCGGCACTGGCTCACCGTCTGTTGACCGAGGTGGATGTCTTCTGAGGTCGCCATGACGCCCGTTGCTGCCGTGAATCACTGGTTTTCGCAGAGAATGCAGCGCTGGATTGCGGCCCGGCGGCCGGCCGTCACGCAGATCCGGCTCGATCGGCGCAACATCTTCATCCTGCCCACCGGGCCGGGCCTGCTGTTTCTGGCGGCATCCACGCTGATCTTCATCACCGCCATCAACTACATCCTCAGCATGGCGTTCGGTCTGGCCTTTTTGATGGTCAGCGTGTTCCTGCTGTCGATCCTCTACACCTTTCGCAATCTGCAGCACCTGAGCCTGCGTCGGCTGCCGGCGGAGCCTGTGTTTGCCGGTCAGGAAGCCGCGTTCGTGGTGCTCCTGCAGCGCGACGGCGAACGGGCGCACGAGATGCTCAAGCTCGGATTCCCGGGACAGCGCGTTTCCCACGCCAATCTTCTGGACAACGCCGAAGCACGCGTGCCGCTGTACCTGCCGGCGCCGCAGCGCGGTGTGCTCAAGGCGCCCAGGCTGCGGGTGCAGACCCGCTTTCCGCTCGGGCTCTGGCGGGCGTGGTCGTACGTCGATCTGAGCCAGCAGTGCATCGTGTTCCCGACACCCGTCGCCGGGCCGCTGGCCGGCCATGTCAACGCCAGTGCCTCCGGCAAATCGGAAACCACTGTGGCGGGCACAGAGGACTTCCATGGCCTGCGCCCGTATCAGCCGGGCGACTCGTTGAAGCAGGTGGCGTGGAAGTCCTACGCCCGCGGCCAGGGGTTGCAGGTGAAGCAGTTCGTCGACCACGCGGATGATCGTCTGATGCTGGACTGGGCGATGTTTCCGGGGCTGGAACCGGAAGAGCGTCTTTCGCGTCTGTGCCACTGGGTGCTGGAACTGGATCGTGGCGGCATCGACTATGGCCTGCGCCTGCCGGGTGTCGAGATCGACATGGCGCGCGGCGACGAACACCGGCTGCGCGTGCTGACGGCCCTGGCACTGTGGAACGCTCACAAGGGAGCCGGGCCATGAGCGATGCCCGTGAGCAGATCCCGCGTATCTCGATGCTGTGGCTGTTGTCCGGCCTGTTGCTGCTGATCCTGCCGCACGTCGCGCGCCTGCCCGTGTGGGTCACCTTTCTGCTGCTGGCCTGCATGGGCTGGCGTCTGCTGATCTTTGCCGGACGCGTCGGCTTCCCCGCGCGCTGGTTGAAGATCCTGATCGTGATGGTGGCCCTGCCGCTGACCGTGGTGCAGTACCGTTCCCTGGGCATCGGGCTGGATACCGCCGTCTGTCTGCTGATACTCGGGGTGGTCTTCAAGCTGCTCGAGATGCGGGATCGGCGCGACATCCAGATCGTGATCGCCCTGAGCTATGTGCTGGCCATGCTCGGTTTCATCTACACCCAGACCATCCTGGCCACGCTGCATGCCATTGTCTGCTTCATCCTGATCACGGGCACCATGCTGTCGCTGTACCGGGACAATGCCCGCAACACCCTGCGCGACAATGGCCGGCTCGCAGTGAAACTGGTGTTGCAGAGCATCCCGCTGACCATCGCGCTCTTCATCCTGGTGCCGCGGATCTCACCGCTGTGGTCGATGCCACTGCCCGTGTCGTCGTCCACCAACATGGGCGTGTCGGACGAGATGACGCCCGGTGACATCACGAACCTCGGGCGTTCCGGTGAACTGGCCTTCCGCGTGAGCTTCAGCGGCGAGGCCCCGGCCCACGAAGACCTCTACTGGCGCGGCCTGGTGCTCGACTTCTTCGACGGTCGCACCTGGCGGCGGGCCGGCTCGACCCTGCAGACCTATCAGATGATTCAGCGTTTCCCGAGCACCTTCCGCGGCGTACCGCTGGGAGAACCCGTTGCCTATGACGTGATTCTGGAGCCCACGCAGCAGAGTTGGGTCTATGCGCTGCAACTGGCCGAGACCCGCACGGACGGCATGGTGCAGGATCGCAATTATTCGCTGATCACCGACAAGCCCATCAACCAGCGTTACCGTTACGAAGTGCGCTCCTATTTGCAGCACCAGAGCGATCTGGAATTGTCGGCACCCCTGCGCGCCCGAGCGCTGCAATTGCCCGAAGGCGAGCTGAATCCGCGCACGGCAGCGCTGGCGGCGCAGATGCGTGGCGCCGCCGCGAGCGACATGGACTATGCCACGGCGGTGCTGCGGCTGTTCCGCGAGGAGCCGTTCTACTACACGCTGACACCGCCCGCCCTGGGCGACGAGAGCATCGACGAGTTCATGTTCACGACGCGGGAAGGCTTCTGCGGCCACTACGCCGGCAGCTTCGTCTACATGATGCGGGAGGCCGGCATTCCGGCCCGCGTGGTAGTGGGCTATCAGGGCGGCGAATACAACCCCTACGAGGATTACACCCTGGTGTATCAGTACAACGCGCACGCCTGGGCCGAGGTCTGGTTCGAGGGGGAGGGCTGGGTGCGCTTCGACCCTACGGCGGCGGTGGCGCCGGAGCGCATCACCTTGGGCGTCGAGTCGATCTTCGCCGATCAGCCGGGCTTCATGGAGGATGCCGGATTCTCGATGATGCGCTTTCGGGACACGCAATGGCTGAACACGCTGCGTCTGCGAATGGAAGCCATGGACTACGCCTGGAACCGCTGGGTGGTCAGCTACGACGAGGACATGCAGATGCAGTTGCTGGGCAGCTGGTTCGGCGAGAACGCCCGTCAGGGGCTGCTGGTGGCGCTTGGGTCGGTGATCGTGCTGTTCTTCGTGCTGGCAGGCTGGCTGCTGCTGCGTCAGGGGCCTCATGGCCGGCATGATCCTGCCACGCGAATCTATCTGACCCTGTTGCGGGAGCTGGCGGTCTGTGGACTGCCGCGGCAACGGGGCGAGGCGCCCGGGGACTATTGTCGGCGGGTGGCCGGCCTGCGTCCGGAGTACGCCGAGGCTCTGCGGCAGGTGACGGCACAGTTCGAGGCGCTCGCCTATGTCCCGAATTCGTCGCAAGCCGTGACAGGTACTGAGGCAGGGCCCCGGCTCAAGGCGCTGGAAACGACCAGCTGGCAGTTGCGCAGGCGTCTGCTGTCGCCATGGCGCCGGTTGCTGGTGAATGTCGGAGTGGTGTCGTGAGCCGGGAAGTCAGCCTCCGGCGAGCTTGACCTTGTACCCCTGGGCTTCGAGCAGGCTCTGCAGCTGGGTGCGGTGATCCCCCTGGATCTCGATCACGCCATCCTTGACGGTGCCCCCGGTGCCGCACTTGTTCTTCAACTGCTTCGCCAGTGCCAGCAGGGCCTCTTCCTGCAGGGGCAGACCGTCGATGAGGGTCACGCCCTTGCCACCACGCCCCTTGGTTTCCCGTTTCAGTCGCACGATGCCATCGCCCGCGGGACGCGCTGCCTGCGCGAGACGCTTGCATTCGCATGCCGCCACGGGGCGGCTGCAGTCGGGGCAGTGACGCCCCGCATCCGTGGAATAAACCAGCGAAGAACCGCGTGCCATGGCCTCAGGCCTTGTAGAGCGGCGGGATGATGTAGTCCTGATCCTTGCTGTCGCGCGTCTGCCGCTGCCGGTGGGCACTGCGCAGTTCGGTGATCAGCTGCTGCAGGCGCTGAATGTCGGCGTCGATGGCCAGCGCCGTGCCGCCTTGGCCGTACAGTGCCTGCTGCAGGCGCAGGCAGATCTCGCGAATCTCCGGGTTTGCGGTGCGCAGCGCCACGGCATCGAGGGTGTGCAGATCGGCGTCGGCGAAGTACTGACGCCCCCAGCCGATGAGGGCCAGGCGCAGGGCAGGGAGGTTCTTGCCTGAGCAGCTGCTGACGAAATCCTTGAACGCCTTGCTCTCGGCCTCGGGGGCGATGCTCTGGCGATACATCGGTGCGGCCACCGGATAGACCTTGACCGGCGCCGGTCGCGGCGCACGCGGTTTGAAGCGCACGAAGGTCAGCGCGAAGATCAGGGCGGTCAGGGCAGCGGCCAGGCTCAGGATCCACAGCGGGGTGGTGGGCGAACTGACCAGGGCTTCAGCCTCGGCCTCTGCCTGCGCAGCTGCCGTGGACGCCTCGAAGGTCTCGCGTGTCGGCTCTTCCATGTCGGCATTGGAGAGCAGCAGGGCTTCGGACGTGCTGCCTGATCGCGCGCCTCCGACGCTGATGGCGGTGTCGGTCAGGGTGGCATATTTGACCTCGCCGGTGTCGATGTCATACCACGGGATGCTGACGCCAGGCACACGCACGGTGCCGGGCGCTGTCATCAGGAAGGACGTCGACTCCACGCGCTTGCCCACGATGCTGCCATCGACGAAGCTGCGGTCGATGGCGGCCGGCTCGGGATAGGTGTTGACGCCGTCGATCTGTGGCGCCTCCAGCGGCGGCAGGGCGGCGCCGTCCAGGCCCTGGGCCTCGATCTCGATGACACGGTAGACGGAGTCGCCCACCCGCACATTGGTGAAGTCGTTGTCCCAGCGCTCGCGCACGGTGATCTCGGAGGCGGGCAGCCAGAGGGCGTCCGCGGGATAGCTGGCGGGCTTCTCGGTGACGTTGATGGTGTGGCCTTCGGCATACGAGGTCACGGTGCGGGTGTTCAGATTGCGGAAGACGTAGTTGCTGGAGCTGTCGGTCACTTCGCCGCGGAACATGATGTCCGGAATCTCCAGCGTGCCGCTGCGCTGCGGGAAGATGGCGTACTGCTTCTCATAGACTCCATAGCGCATGCCATCCACGAGGGTTTCGTATTGATTGGGCGTGCCGATGGTCTGCACCACGGCATCGGGCAATTCCAGATCGGTGAAGATCGGGTTGCGAATGCCGCTGATGGTGTAATAGAGCCGAATGGAGAACAGCAGCTGCTCCTGCACGTAGACCGTTTCCTTGCTGACCACGGCCTCCATGAACAGCTCCTGGCCGGACAAGCCGGTGGCGGAGCGCGGTTCCACCTGAATGGTCAGGGCGGGCGTGGTTTCGCCGGCGACGACCAGCGGGGGAATGGTGACTTCGCCTTCGTTCAGTGGAAACAGCGTCAGGTGATAGTCGATCCTGGCGTTCATGCTGTTGTTGACACTGCTGATCTGGCTCGAGGTGCGGGTGGAGATCACCTGGAAGCCGGCTTCCAGCGGGCTCAGGTCCATGTCGACGCCGCCGGACTGCCCCTCGACACGAATGGTCAGGATGACCGTCTCGCCGCGCACGATCTCGGTTCGATCAAGGGTGGCGGTGACCGGTTGTGCCTGCACCAGCGTGGAGAACAGGCAGAATAGGGCGGCCAGAAGGCCGGTGCGCAGAATTACCATATTTGCCCGTCCGTCTGTGTTGATGAGCGGTTGTCCAGCTGGCGACGACGGTACTCGAACTGGAACTTGCGCTGCATCAGCTCGCCCGGATCGTCGTCGATGCGGCGCAGCCACTGTTCCAGCGACTCCTGGCTTTCCGTTTCGGCATTGCTTTGATTCGGCTGTTCACCAGGCTGCTGTTCTTCCTGCTGCTCCTGTTCCGAATTCTGCTGCTGCTCGGTCTGCTCCTGCTCTTCCGATTCCTCGCCGTCCTGTTGCTCTTCCTGCTGTTGCTGCTCCTGTTCCTGCTCGGTCTGCTCGCCTTCCTGCTGTTCTTCCTGCTGCTCCTCGTTCTGATCCTGTGGCGAGGTCATGTCGTCACTGGATTCCTCGTTCTGTT
>CAYQBR010000064.1:0-6481 GCA_964415735.1 uncultured Klebsiella sp.
GCCCGGTTCTGGAAAAGGCTGCGATTCTAGCAAAGAACCCTGCGGGAGCCTACGCAAAGGGCTGCAAAAAAGCCGGCCCGAGCGGAACCTCGGGAAGACCGAACACCAGCGGGTAACGCACGGAAACGAGATACAGTCCACAAGGGCTTGCGGTTTTTGCGGCCACCGTGCGATCGCGCGCCTGCAGCACTGTCGCGGCCCATTCGGGCGGTTGTCGCCCTGCCCCGATCTCCATCAAGGTCCCCGCGATGTTGCGCACCATGTGCTGCAGAAAGGCATTCGCCTCGATGTCGATGACGATGAAGCGGTGATGTCGCCTGACTTTCAGGTGCATCACATTGCGGAACGGTGTGCGCGACTGACATCCCGCCGCACGGAAGGACGTGAAGTCCTGCTCGCCCAGCAGCAACTGCCCGGCGGCGTGCATGGCGTCGATATCCAGAGATTCCCGGGTATGGGTGAGATGGCGGGCAAGCACGGCCGGCTCCACCGGGTTGTCGTAGATGACGTAAAGATAGCGGCGGGACTGTGCCGAAAAGCGCGCATGGAAATCGGCCGGCACGGTCTTCGCCCAGACGATGCGCAGACTTGGCGGCAGCAGACTGTTGCCACCGCGACGCCAGGCTTTTTCACCACGGTCAACGGCACAATCGAAATGCACGACCTGACCCGTACCGTGAACGCCGGTGTCCGTGCGCCCGGCACAGGTGAGCTTGACAGGATGACTGGCAATCTCCGACAGGGCGGCCTCGAGCCGGGCCTGCACGGTGGGCAGAGCAGGACTGCCCTGCTGCTGCCAGCCATGAAAGGCGGCGCCGTCGTACTCGACGCCGAGGGCAATGCGGTGTGGATAGGGTGTCTCGAGACTCAAAGCTTGCTCAGGAGTGTCCGGGCATCCTTGACCTGGTCCTCGTTGCCTTCTCGCAGGACCTCTTCAAGAATCTCGCGTGCGCCGTCACTGTCGCCCATCTCGAAATAGGCACGGGCCAGATCGAGCTTGGTGGCTGCCTCGTCGGCATCGGAGAGATATTCGAACACGTCGTCATCGTCGTCGACAGCGGCCTTGACCGCTTCGGGCTTCTCCAGCGAGTCCAGCAGAGTCTCGTCGACGAACTGGAGATCATCGAAGTCATCGGACTTCGCTGCGGAACCTGGCGCTGGGGTGGTATCAGCCGGCTGCGGCGCCACCTCCTCCTCGTCGGCCAGTTCGAACACTGCCGCGTCGAAATCGAGATCTTCCTCGTCCTCCACGGCGGCCTCGACCGCAGGCGGCGTGGCCGGTGCCGGCTCGTCGTCCAGGACGGCGAAATCAAAGTCGACCTCATGTGCCGAGGATTCACTTGCCGGCAGAGAATCCTCTGTCTCGGGCTCCTGCGCCTTGAGCGGCTCATCGTCGTCGATGGACAAGTCGAAGTCGAAGTCCAGGAGATTGTCGTCCTCTTCCAGCGCCTGCGGCTCACGGGCAAGTTCCGCAACCTCTTCGGTGCCGATGGCGCTGTCGAATTCCACCACGTTCGCGTCGTCCTCGGCCGCCAGATCGAAGCTGTCGTCGAGCGCCGCCGAATCGGAAGCCGCAGCCGCGGGCCGAGCCTCAGACTCGTCTTCGTCAGCCACATCGAAATCGAAATCCAGATCATCCAGGGCGAACTCATCCGCTTCCGCAGCAGGAGTGGCTACCGGAGCATCGGCGAATTCATCGGCCGCGGAGGCATCATCGACATTGAAGCCCGCAAGCACACGGGCGTCATCCACCTCGGCAGTGGCCTCCATGTCCAGGGCCAGCTCCAGGTCGTCCACGGCCGCGCTGTCGTCGGTGGCTCCCGCCTCGCCTTCCTCCAGCAGTTCGTCCACCACGGCCTCACGCAGACCGGCTCGCAGTGCTGCGATCTCAGGAGCCAGCGAGTCGCCAGCCAGATCACGCAATTCCGTTTCCTGCAGCGTGAAGCCGACAGGGTCCTGAGCGCCGGCAAACGCTTCCAGCAATTTCAGGCGCAGGTCAGTGCGCGCAGGCTGCACCACGATGCTGTCCTGCAACAGTGCGATGGCCTCCGGGTAGCGCGATTCGGACAGCAGTGCAGAGACCTCTTCCAGCAGGATATCGCCCGAGGACGAGGGCGTGTCGACTTGGAGCGCATAGGCGGCGTCTGCCTGCGTCGCGTCGACCGCTGCCTCGACGGCACCCAGTGCCAGCCCGGCGCCTGTCGCAGCCGGAGCCGCCTGTTTCAGCTCATCGTCTGCGGAGGCGGCCAGATCGAAGATCTCGTCAAACACCGGGTCCTGCGCGTCGGACGCCTTGGCAGTGTCGGCAGCAAGCGCACTGCGCTCGAGCCCTTCGGGCACAGCCGCCACGGGCAGGTCCTCGGCAATGCGCGGTTCAGCGGCCAGGCCGTCCATGCCGGCAAGGGCTGCAGCCTGCTCGGCGGCGCGATTGCGCTTGATCAGCATGAAGACCAGGAGGGAAATAATCAGCGCTGTCACCGCCAGCAGCGCGGCTGTATTGGCCACCAGCGATGCCAGCAGCGTCTCAAGGAAGCTGCGCTCGGGCGCCATGGTGATCACCGTGGGCGGCTCCTCGACGACGGGCTCGGCCACGGGGGCATTCGCAAGCGACTGCTGCAGCTGCGCCAGCTCCAGGTCGCGCAGCCGGATGATCTCCTGGGCCGACGCGATCTGCTCTTCCAGCATACCCAGTCGCTCAGTCAGTTCGGCATTCAACAGGGCGGCACGATCCGCCTCTTCGCGCTGCACCGCCAGGACATCTTCCAGGCTGGCGATGCGCGCATCCAGCTCGGCGCTCTGGCCACTGACCGTCTGCGTGCCGGGCTCGGCATTGTCGACACTGACCACGCTCAGCTCGCCGCGCGGGGCGGCGTCCGGTGTGGCGGGAGCGGACGGCGGAGGCGTCAGCGGCTGGGAAGTCAGCGGCACATTGCGACGGTTCTCGAACAGCTGATTCTGGCGGGCAACCTCGCCGATGGCCTCGCGCGAACTCAGGGCGCGGATCTGCTCGATGTCCGGCAGACGCAGGACCTGGCCACGCCGGATCATGTTGATGTTGTCGCCGATGAAGGCGTCGGTATTCAGGCGCTGGATGGCCAGCATGGTCTGCTGCACCGACACGGAGCTGTCCGGGCGCACGCGCAGGGCGATGTCCCAGAGTGTGTCGTTGGCATCGGTGGTCAGCGTCTCGGCGTCTGCCGGAGCTGCCAGCGGGCCGGGTGTGGCGGCGGGTGCAGCGGGAGTCTGAGGCGCTGGAGCCGCCGCAGCATTCACAGGCGCCGCGGCGTCCGCCCCGGCAGTATTCGCATCGAGTTGCGCCACCAGCGCTGCAGGGGGTTCCTCGACCGGTGCCGGACTCGCCGGAGCAGGCTCGGCAGGCGCCGCCAGGCGCATGGATTGCGCTTGCGAATCACTTGAAGAAGTTGAAGCAACTGACTGATTTATGGAATCTTGTGAAGCAGAAACCTGAGCGACCGCCTGCTGCGACGCCTGCTGAATCACCGGGGCCGGGGCATCCTGTGCAAACGCGGGCAGGTCCAGCAATACGGTGTACTCGCTCAGCAGACGCCCGGAGGGCCAGCGCGTTTCCAGCACAAAACTCAGGTAGGGCTCGCGCACCACATCCTGGGTGCTGATCTGCACCACCGCCTCTGCTCCAGCGGGGCGCACATCGAAGCGGATATTGTCGAGAAAGGCTTCGCGGTCGATCGAGAAACGTTCGAAGTCGCTGGCGGAAGCCAACTGCACACTGATCTGCTCGGCGCGAACGCCACCCAGCTGGAGAACGGGGATATTGGCCCGCAGGGGCTGGTTCAGCGCCGACTCGAGGGTGATGTCACCCAGGCCGAGTGCCTTGGCATTGGCTGCCGCCATCAGCACGAACGAGGTAAAAATCACCACCGGCTTTCTGACCATTTTCCGTTCCTTCTTTTTATGGCTGGTGAGGCTGTCACACTCGAGTGCTGGAAGGTTGGGTGCACGCAGGGAAAGGAGGTCGAAGCGACCTCACAATCCCGAGAAACACGCTTCAAAGACGCGTGCAAGTATTCATTACAAATAGTCTTTTATCAACACTTCGGCTATCTGTACGGAGTTCAGCGCAGCGCCTTTTCGCACGTTGTCTGACACAATCCACATATTCAGACCGTTGGGATGCGAAATGTCGGAACGGATGCGACCCACCAGCACCGCATCCTTGCCGGCAGAATCGCCCACCGCTGTCGGGTAGCCCCCGGGCTTGCGCTCGTCCATCAACACCACACCCGGAGCGTTCGCCAGCAGCGCGCGCACTTCCTCGACACTGATCGGACTGCGCGTTTCGATGTGCACGGCTTCGGAGTGAGAATAGAACACCGGCACTCGCACGCAGGTGGCATTCACCCGGATCGAGTCGTCACCCAGGATCTTCTTGGTCTCCCAGGACATCTTCATCTCTTCCTTGGTATAGCCATTGTCCAGGAACACGTCAATTTGCGGCAGCACATTGAACGCGATCTGCTTGGGGTAGACCTTGGTGACCGGCGTGCGGCCGTTGAGCAGATCGGCCGTCTGCTTGGCCAGCTCCTCGATGGCCAGCTTGCCCGTGCCCGACACCGCCTGATAGGTGGCGACGTTGATGCGCTCGATGCCCACCTTGTCGTGAATCGGCTTGAGCGCCACCAGCATCTGGATGGTGGAGCAATTCGGGTTGGCAATGATGTTGCGATTGGGGTAATCCGCGATGCGCTCCGGGTTCACTTCGGGCACCACCAGCGGAATGTCGGCCTCGTAGCGGAAGTGCGAGGTGTTGTCGATCACGACACACCCTGCTCTGCCCGCCTTTTCAGCGTATTGCGCCGACACACTGCCGCCCGCGGAGAACAGGCCGATCTGTGCCTTTGAGAAATCGAAGTCAGCCAGGTTCTGCACCGTGACAGGCTTGCCGCGGAACATCAGCTTCGTGCCGGCTGAGCGCTCGCTGGCCAGCAGAAACAGCTCACCTACCGGAAAATTGCGCTCTTCCAGAATGCTGATCAGCGTCTCGCCAACCGCCCCTGTTGCGCCCACCACTGCCACGTTGTAAGTCTTCATTGCATGTCGTCCTGTCGGAAATCAGAGTTCAATTGCGCGGCCTGAGACTCAGGCCTGCGCACCAAAATACCAGGGGGCAGATGCCTTCCAGCGCGCCTCGAAGGCCTTGATCGCGTCGGCGTCCTGCAGCGTGATGCCGATGTCGTCCAGACCATTGAGCAGGCAGTACTTGCGGAAACTGTCCACCTCGAAGGCGATGGTGCTGCCATCGGGCTTCACGATCACTTGACGCTCCAGATCCACGGTCAGCGAATAGCCTTCGGCGGCGCCCACCTCCAGAAAGAGCTGATCGACAATTTTCTTATCAACAACAATGGGAAGGATTCCATTCTTGAAGCAATTGTTGAAAAAAATATCGGCAAAGCTCGGTGCGATGATCACGCGGAAGCCGTAGTCGTCCAGCGCCCATGGCGCGTGTTCGCGACTGGAACCGCAACCGAAATTCTCGCGCGCGAGCAGCACGGAGGCGCCTTTGTAACGCGGCTTGTTCATCACGAAATCCGGATTCAGCGGCCGGCTGCTGTTGTCGCGTCCGGGTTCGCCCTTGTCCAGATAACGGTGTTCGTCGAACAGATTCGGGCCGAAGCCGCTGCGCTTGATCGACTTGAGGAACTGCTTGGGGATGATGAAGTCGGTGTCGACATTCGCCCGATCCAGGGGCATGACCAGCCCGGACTGCATGGTGAACTTTCTCATTGCTTGGAACCTCTGCTTGAATTCGAGTACATGGGACGGTCTCAGGCGGGTCGATCGGCCGTGAACAGGATGTCACGCACGTCGACGAAATGGCCGTGGATGGCTGCTGCAGCGGCCATGGCCGGGCTCACCAGGTGCGTGCGTCCGCCGAAGCCCTGACGCCCCTCGAAGTTGCGGTTGGAGGTGGACGCACAGTGCTTGCCCGCCCCGAGCTGGTCGGCATTCATCGCCAGACACATGGAACAGCCGGGCTCGCGCCACTCCAGGCCTGCCTCGATGAAGATCTTGTCCAGACCTTCTGCCTCGGCCTGCTTCTTGACCAGGCCGGAACCCGGCACAACCAAGGCCATCTCGACATTGGCAGCGACCTTGCGCCCCTTGACCACCGCCGCGGCAGCACGCAGATCCTCGATGCGCGAGTTGGTGCAGGAACCGATGAAGATGCAGTCCAGCTTGATGTCGGTGATGCGCGTTCCGGGCTTCAGGCCCATGTACTTCAAGGCCTGGCGCATGTTCTCGCGACGCGTCGGGTTGTCTTCCTTGTCCGGATCGGGCACTTCGCCGGTGATGGGCGCCACCATTTCCGGAGAGGTTCCCCAGGTCACCTGCGGGATGATGTCCGCTGCATCGATCACCACCACGCGATCGAAATGCGCATCGGGATCGCTCACCAGGGAACGCCAGGCGGCAGCCGCCTTCTCCCACATGTCACCCT
>CAYQBR010000065.1:0-1595 GCA_964415735.1 uncultured Klebsiella sp.
GCCTGCTGCCCGGCGACATCCATCTCGGGCAGCATGATCTGGCGACTGTAGCGAAGCAGTTCTTCGTCCTGCATGGGGCTCCTCCTCACTCGTGTCTCATGGCCGTCACGTGGCACTCACTCGCCCTGAACCTCAAGGCAGCCCAGGGTCACGCGCGGCAGTGCGTTCAGATCGACCAAGGTGCGCACGCCACTGAAACCTGACTCGGCCAGCAGCTGGCGCACCGCCGGCCCCTGCTCGAAACCGTGCTCCAGCAGCAGCCAGCCGCCGGGCACCAGGTGCCGCGGGGCGGCATGGCAGATATTGCGCAGATCGGCCAACCCCTGCTGCGCAGCCACCAGCGCACTCGAAGGCTCGAAGCGCAGATCGCCCAGCCCCAGATGCTCATCCCCCGGCGCGATGTAAGGGGGATTGCTCAGGATCAGGTCGAACAGCCCCTCTGGCAGCGCCTCGCACCAGCTGCCCTGACGGAAGCTGACATTGCGGATGCCGAGCCGGACGGCATTGTCGCTGGCCACCTGCAGGGCGGCCGCGCTCTGATCCGTGGCCAGCACCTGCCAGTGCGGCCGTTCGCTGGCGAGTGACAGCGCGATCGCCCCACTGCCCGTGCCCAGATCGGCCACGCGCAGACTCCCGGCACCGGAACCTTCGGCCAGTTCGAGCGCGGCTTCCACCAGCAGTTCGGTCTCCGGCCGGGGAATCAGCACCGCAGGGGTCACACGCAGACGCAGGGTCCAGAATTCCCGCTCTTCCAGGATATAGGCCACCGGCTCGCCGAGGATGCGCCGCTCCAGCAGGGCTTCGAAACGACCTCGCTCGGCCGGCGTCAACTGCCGCTCGGGCCAGGCGTAGAGTCCGGCGCGGGTCGCCCCCAGCGCAGCAGCCAGCAGCAGCTCGGCATCGATCTGCGCCGTGTCGGACCCGAACAGGGCATGTTGCGCCATGCGCAGGGCCTGGCCGCTGCTGATGGCGGTCATGGCTCAGGACTCCGCCAGCTCGGCCAGCAGGTCCGCCTGATGTTCATTGATCAGCGGCTGGATCACCGAATCCAGCGCACCCTCCATCACCTCAGCCAGCTTGTAGACGGTGAGATTGATGCGATGGTCGGTGACGCGCCCCTGCGGGTAGTTGTAGGTGCGGATGCGCTCCGAGCGATCGCCCGTGCCCACCAGCTTGCGGCGGGTGTCGGACACTTCCTGCGCGGCCGCCTGCTGGGCCTGGTCGTTCAGCTTGGCATGCAGCAAGGACATGGCGCGCGAGCGGTTCTTGTGCTGGGAACGCTCGTCCTGACACTCCACCACGATGCCGCTGGGGATGTGCGTGATGCGAATGGCCGAATCCGTCTTGTTGACGTGCTGGCCGCCGGCGCCACTGGAACGGAAGGTATCGATCCGCAGGTCCGCCTTGTTGATCTCGATCTCGGCCAGTTCATCCATGGCGGGCATCACGGCCACCGTGCAGGCCGAGGTGTGGATGCGCCCCTGGGTCTCGGTCTCCGGCACGCGCTGCACTCGGTGAGCGCCCGACTCGAACTTGAGATGGCCGTAGACATTGCGGCCCTCGATGCGGGTGATGATTTCCTTGTAGCCGCCATG
>CAYQBR010000065.1:1695-6431 GCA_964415735.1 uncultured Klebsiella sp.
CCTTCTCGTCGCGGGGCAGCAGCAGTTTCTGCAGGGCCAGCTCTTCGGCCTCCAGGCCGGCCTCGATGCTGCGCACCTCGTCATCGGCCATGGCGCGGATGTCACTGTCGGCATCCTTCTGCATCTCGCGGGCCTGACGCAATTGATCGAGCACGTCCTGATACGCGATGTAGGCCTTCACCACGGGCTCGAGTTCCGCGAATTCCTTCGACAGCGCGCGGAAGCGCTCCTGATTGCCGATGACCTCGCCGTCGCTGAGCAGCGCTTCGAGCTCTTCATAGCGATCCCGCAGATTGGCGAGCTTGTGCAGTATCGATTCCTTGATCATTCCGTGGGGCCATCCAGTTCGAACAGTTCGCGGGTCAGCAGCAGCACCTCATCCCGGCCATCGGCACTGGCCTTCTTCATCTGCACGCTGGGCGAGTGGATCAGTTTGTTGGTGAGTCCGCGCGCCAGGGCTTCCACCACCTGGGCGGCGGGCTCGCCTTTCTCCAGCGCGCGCAAGGCCTTCTCCACTTCACGGTCGCGCTGTTGCTCGGCCTTTTCGCGGAAGGCGCGCAGGGTGTCCACGGCATTGAGCGAGCGCAGCCGGCGCTGATACTCCTGCACCCCGCGCTCGATGATGGAGGCGGCCTGGGCAGCCGCCTCGGTGCGGCTCTTGACGTTGTCCTCGATCACGTCGCGGATGTCATCGACGCTGTACAGATAGGCATCGGCGATCTCGCCGACCTGCGGCTCGATGTCGCGCGGCACGGCCAGGTCCACCAGCAGCATGGGCTTGTGCCGCCGCCGCTTGATCGCGCTCTCCACCGCGCCCTTGCCGAGCAGGGGCAGTTGGCTGTTGGTGGACGACACCACGATGTCGGCCTTCACCAGTTGCTCGGGAATATCCGACAGCAGCACACCCGCGGCGCCGAATTTCTCGCCCAGCTCCACCGCGTTCTGCAGCGTGCGGTTCGCCACCACGATGTGCTTGACGCCCTTGTCCGTCAGATGCCGGGCGACGAGTTCGATGGTGCGCCCCGCGCCGATCAGCAAGGCGTTCAGGCTGGCGAGATTGGAGAATATCTGTTCGGCGAGCGTGACGGCGGCGTAGGCCACGGACACCGGGTTCTCGCCGATGGCGGTGTCCGTGCGCACCTGCTTGGCGATGGTGAAGGCTTCCTGGAAAGCGCGCCCCAGCGTGCCGCTGACCACCCCCATTTCCTTGGACACGGCATAGGCGGACTTGATCTGGCCCAGGATCTGCGGCTCGCCCAGCACCATGGAGTCCAGACCGCAGGCCACGCGCATCAAGTGGCGCACGACGTCCTGCTGCCAGTGGAAATAGGTGCAGCGCTGCACCTCGGCGCGATCCAGGCCATGGTACTGGCTGAGCCAGTCCAGCAGGCGCAGCTCCTGTTCGCGCAGCACCTTGTCCTCAAGCTCGGTGTCGGTCTCATCGCCGGCGCGTTCGCCAAGATCCACCTGGGCATACAGCTCGGTGCGGTTGCAGGTGGAGACAATCACCACTTCGTCCAGCGCAGGCAGGGCCGTCGCACGCTGGATGGCGTCCGCGACCTTTTCCGGCGGAAACGCCACACGCTCGCGAAAGTCGATGTTCGCGGTATTGTGATTGATACCGAGTAGAACCAGCGCCATAGGGCCCCTTGTCGGACGGGACAAGCAGAACTGCATGCGGAAAAAGCGGGCTATGGTACTAAATTAGCCTCGGACTTCCCAACTGGAATATGGCAGCGATTGCGGTGACAGGCCAGCGGGGCCCGTGTTGTGAAGTCCACGACAATGCAGTTACACTGCCCGGCACTCGCACGAAGCGCCGGTTTTTCCAGTGATTGCGCGCGCTTGCGGGCCTTTTTCTTCCTGCTCCACGCCTGGTGGCTGACAGCCCATGACGCATCTTGCTCCTGCATTTCTGACGCTTTCCATCGCCCTGACCCTCGGCGCCTGCCAGAGCACGCCCGGCACCGACGCGTTGCCGGACCCTGAGCCCGAGGTGAGCACTGCCAGCGCAGAGCCGGCGCCCACGCCTGCCCCCATCGAGTACGGCAATTTCACGACCGAACAACTCAACCGGGCGATGGTCAATGAGCTGGCCGGACAGCGCGGCTACCTGCCGGAGGCGGTGCGCGACTACTACGCGCTGGCGCTGGAAACCCGAGATCTGGCCGTGGTGCGCCGTGCCAGTCAATTCGCGGCGGCCGCGGAAGACACCGACACCATGATCGCGCTGGGTCGCCTCTGGCTGGAGATCGAGCCGGATTCCGAGGAAGCCCACCTCGTCATGGCCTTTCAGCTGCTGGAAGCCGGCATGCTCGAGGAGTCCATGGCGCACATGGGCAGCATCCTGGCCATGGGCGGCGAGCTCGATTTCTCCGTGATTTCCGGCCGCACGCAGTACCTGCTGCCGGAACAGCGCGCCAGTCTGCTGGCAGAGTTCCAGAAGCTGCACGCCCGCTTCCCCGAGCACGAGACGCTGCACTATGCCGTGATGCAATTGCTGGAGCAGAGCAATCAGCACGCCGAGGCCCTGGCAGAGCTCACGCTGTACAAGGAACGTCACGGCAGCTCGGCCCGCATCCTGTTGATGGAAGCGCAGCTGCAATTGCAGCTCGAACAGATGGATCGCACCATCGAACTGCTGGAAGAAGGCATCGAGACCTACCCTGAGCACCGCCTGATCCGCTTCAATTACGGCCGCATCCTGGTGCAGACCGGCAATCTCGAGGATGCCCGCGAGCAATTCCAGGAGCTGGTTCGCATGGCGCCGGACGACTACGAGAGCCTCTATTCCCTGGCGCTGCTGGAGCTGGAGCTGGAATCCCTCGACGCCGCGCGCAGCTATCTGATCCGTCTGCAGAATGCCGGCGAGCGCCCGAACGAGACCCACTACTACCTGGGTTTCATCGACGAGAATCAGGGTCGCAGGGCCGACGCCATCGCTCATTATCTCCAGGTGGAGCCGGCGTTCTCCAACTACCTCAATGCCCAGCGGCAGGCCGTGCGTCTGCTGGTGCAGGAAGCGCGCTACGACGAAGCCCACGCCCAGGTGCTGACCGCGTCCGACGGCCGCCCGGAAGTGGAGTTGATGCTCCTGTCCGTGGAAGTCGACGCCCTGATGAGCACCAACCAGCTGGAGCGCGCCGATGCGCGACTCACCGAGGCGCTGCAGGTGTATGTCGACAACATCGACCTGCTGTTCGCCCGTTCGCTGGTCAACGACCGCCGCGGCGATCTGGCCAGGGTCGAGGAAGACCTGCGCCGCATCATCGAACTCGAACCCGCAAACGCCACGGCACTCAATCAACTCGGCTATACCCTGGCCGATCGCACTGATCGCTATGCCGAGGCGCTCGCGCTGCTGGAACGCGCGATTGCCGCCGACCCGGAAGACCCGGCCATCATCGACAGCCTGGCCTGGGCCCAGTACAAGCTCGGCCGCTACGAAGAAGCCCTGGCCAATCTCGAACGCGCCTTTGCTGTGTTCCCCGATGCGGAAGTGGCGGCCCACCTCGGCGAAGTGCTCTGGATGATGGGGCGACGCAGCGAGGCCAATCGCGTCTGGAACGATTCCCTGCGCGAGAACCCCGAAAGCCGCATCCTGCTTGACACCATCGAGCGCCTGCGCAACGGGGCCCGCAGTTGAGCAGACGACAGTCCTCGAACCTGCTGCCCGGCCTGCTGCTGTGCCTTGGCCTGGCCGCCTGCAGCAGCACGCCGCGCATGGATGCCCCGGTGAACGACGACTGGCAGGCGCGCCGTGAACTGCTGGAATCCATCACGCAGTGGGAGTTCACCGGCCGCATCGGCGTGCGTGACGACAAGGATTCCCACACTTCCCGCATCCGCTGGCGCCAGCAGAACGAGACCTATGTGATCAATCTGTGGGGCACGCTCAATGCCGGCGCCACCGAGATCACCGGCCGGCCCGGCGAAGTGGTGCTGGTGCAGGAAGGCAAGGCACCGCTGCGGGCCGCCACCCCCGAAGCCCTGGTGTACGAGCAGCTCGGCTACGACCTGCCGGTGGCCAAGCTGCGCTACTGGATCAAGGGCGTGCCGGCCCCGGAGGGCCGCAGCACGCCATCCTTCAATGCCGAGAATCATCTGATCGCGCTGGAGCAGGATGGCTGGACGGTGCAGTACCTCGGCTACACCAATTACGCGGCAGAATCCCTGCCCACGCGCATCCGCATCGAGAAACCGCCCTTGCGTCTGGATTTCGTGCGCCTCGACTGGACCCTGCAAGGCACACCATGACCGCCACGCTGCACATCGCCTCACCCGCCAAGCTGAACCTGTTCCTGCACATCACCGGGCGCCGCCCCGACGGTTATCACGAACTGCAGACGATCTTCCAGCTCATCGACTTTGGCGACACGCTGGAGATCACGCCGCGCGACGACGGCGACCTGCGACTGCACACGGCCGTCCCGGAGCTGGCCAATGACGACAACCTGATCCTGCGGGCGGCCCGGGCCTTGCGCGAGGCCAGCGGCTGCACGCGCGGCGCCGACATCATCCTGCACAAGCGCATCCCCATGGGCGCGGGTCTCGGCGGTGGCAGTTCCAATGCGGCGAGCACGCTGCTGGGCCTCGATCGCCTGTGGCAAACGCATCTGGGCACAGAGTGCCTGAGTACCCTCGGTCTACGCTTGGGGGCAGATGTCCCACTCTTCGTGCAGGGCGAATCCGCGTGGGCGGAAGGCATCGGCGAACGCCTGACACCGGTCACTCTG
>CAYQBR010000066.1:0-6408 GCA_964415735.1 uncultured Klebsiella sp.
CAGGCATGGAAGTACACCGTCTGGCCGCGCGCCTCGGCCAGCACCGCGTCCCAGTTGGAGGGGTCCGGCGACTGCGCGCGGCTGGCGCTGGCCAGCAGGGCGAGCAGGAAAAGTGCGGTGAGTCGCTTCAGCATGCGAGCGTCCCCTCCCCGATCGCACTTGCGCTGACGGTTGCGGCCGAGCTGCGCGCCAGCACGCCCAGGCGTCGCGCGCGCCGCTCGCGGGAGGCCTCGTCCAGCACGGCCCCCAGCACCTGCTGGTGGAAGCGGTCGCAGCCGATGCACAGATTCTGGTAGGGCCGGCCATCCGGCGTGGTGGTGTGACAGGCCTCGAGGAACTGCGCCTCGTTCCAGCCATGAGTCAGGCCCATGGTCTGCGGCGTGCCGGCATTGATGGCCTGCAGGGCGGGCAGCGCGCGCAGGCCATCGAGCATCTCCAGCAGCGGCTCTTCCACCAGATTGCCCAGCGGATGCGCCGTCTTCAGGCAGCACGGGTAGACATCGCCGGTCGGGTCGATGGACACCTCCGAGCCAGCCTGACCATGGTTGAGAAAGTTCAACCCGCCCGACCAGGCGTTGCAGAAATTGTCCTCCAGCGTGGCCTTGGACAGGCCGTTCTGCCAGGCGCGCCCGCGCGGCCAGAGCTTGCCGATCCAGGCGTCCTCCGTGGCGCCGAACATATTGAACAGGGGCGGCCCGATGTCCTCGCCCGGTCGGCGCGGCGAGAAAATGGCGGAGGGCTGCATGCCCGCCGCGGCGAACATGGCCAGCAGTTTGTCGATGAGCTTCTGGCGTTTGTCGCCTTCCATGCCGACGTGATAGTCGTCCATTCCCGCCACGGAAATGGTGTTGACGCCCAGGGCCAGCAGCTCGTCGATGATCGCGGGCGTCAGCAGATCACCCGTGGTCTGCACCACCACACGCACGCCGCCCTGGTCGCGATACTTCTCACGGATGGCCTGCAACGTGGGATACAGCACGCGTTCGCGCACGGGCTCGGTCAGCACATCGCCGCCCGAGAGAATGAGCCGGCCACTGCGCTCAACCCCGTTGTCGAGATAGCTCAGCCGCGCCGGCAGATTGGCGACGATGCGCGGGGCATTGCGCTCGGCCTCGGCCACCACGGCTTCGAGTTCATCCCGCACATAGGGACGAAAGCGCTCTTCATAGCAGTGCCTGCAGCGGCGATGGCAGTGCCAGCACAGAACGTAATAGA
Source organism: uncultured Klebsiella sp. (assembly GCA_964415735.1). Lineage (GTDB taxonomy): Bacteria > Pseudomonadota > Gammaproteobacteria > Pseudomonadales > Pseudohongiellaceae > UBA5078. Next base: position 1,216 of record CAYQBR010000066.1, read on the forward strand.
TGGATTCCACAGTGTCCCCCGCCCCTCGCTTGACTCACTCCAGCGCGTCAGCCGCATAGACATGCAGCATCATGTCGCTGTGTTCCGACCACACGGCCTCCTCGGCCAGCAGGGCCAGCCCCTCGTCGCGCTCGGCATCCACGACATCGCGGGCGCCGAACTCGTCGATGTAGAAACCGATCCGCTCCGCCTCCGCCCCTTCCTGCAGACGCGCGACCAGCCAGGTCTTGAGCTCCTGCGGGTCGGTGTCCGGCTCCAGCCGCTTCAGGGCGCGCAGGATCTCCAGCACCGAGGCTTCTTCATCGAGATTGCTGCGCAGGACGTCCTCACGCATCGCTTGTACTCCTCATGTCAGGGACTTCGGGGCAGAGACTGCCGCCGAGTCCGGATGGTTACCCTTGAGCAGCACAGGATACACAAGGACGACCGCCAGGATGATGCCGGCGCCAAGATAAAACGTCAGCCCGAGTTCGCGCTGCTCACCGAGGATGAGAATGGCCAGCAGGATGGCGTAGAGCGGCTCGAGATTGACCGCCAGCGCCGAGGCATAGGCCGAGAGCTGCCGCAGGGCCACCAGCGACAGCGCAAATGGCAGCAAGGTGCAGGCCACGGCGAGCAGGCCAAGCCAGAGCAGATCGCGTCCGGCGGGCGGCGTCAGCAGGTCCTGCTGCGCCGGCAGCATGGCCCCCGCCTCCCAGGGCGCGAGCGGCAACCCCCCCAGCACAAGCGCTACCAGCAGCACGAACACGCCGCCACCGAGCATCTCCAGCGCCGTCGCGCTGAGGGCATCGGTGCGCTGTATCAGGCGCTTGTTGTAGGCCGTGAACAGCGCCGCCAGCACTGCCGAGAGGATGGCCACGACAATCCCCATGTTCATGTCCTGCGGCGTGCCGCCCACCACCAGGGCGACGCCGGGCAACACCAGCACGCCCAGCAGCAGTTCGCGCCGCACGAAGGGACGCCCGGTCACCAGGGGCTCGATGAAGCACAGACTCACGGGAATCAGCGCCATGCAGGTGGCGGCCACCGAGGCATTGGCGAGCTTCACAGCGGCGTAGAACGTCAGCCAGTGCAGCGCGACCAGCACGCCGACACCGAGAAAGGCGAGCAAGTGCCGCGCCGACAGCCGCAGGATGCCGCGCCACACGCGCACCAGCAGGAGGAGCACCAATCCCACGGCCAGCATGCGCCAGAGCACCAGCGGCAGTGCGGGCAGTGTGATCAGGCGGCCGAGGATGGCGGTGAAGCCCCAGAGAAAGACGCAGAGATGAATCTGCAGCCAGGCGGTGCGGGTGTTGGACATGATGAACCTGTGATCGGATGTCGACGGCTGCGCGGCGCGTGTGGCCGAGAGGTCGGAAAAGGCCGCCAGCCTACACCAAAACGCCTGGCGCTGGCGTCGGCACCGCATGGGCTTTGACGGGCAAAAAAAAGGGTCGCCACTGGCGACCCTGAACAACCCGGAAAACCGAGTCAAAAACCTTGCCTTGCGAAAGCGTTGTCAGGCCCCGCGCACGAAGACATTGCGCTTGATGCCGCCACCCAGCAGACGTGCGGGCCAGCGGAAGGAGCTGACGAAGGACACGAGCACGGCCGCCGCGTAAGGGATCGCCTGAATCAACATCACGATGCTCCAGATGCGCAGATCCGGGCTGCTGAACTCACGCGGAATCAGGTTCAGCATCGCCACCGCCAGACACAGGCTCACCAGCATCAGCAACTCCTCGCGCACCGCCGTCAACGCCTGCAACACTGCCGACGGACGCGCACATTTGGGCGTGCGCACGAAGGGCATGTCATCGGTGAACAGGCCACGCAGGGTGGCTATGCCCACTGTGTGCGACAACGCCAGACCGGCGATCGCCGCCGCGAAAGTCTGCCGCAGATTCGCCTTCACGCGGGAGCGGTAGAGATAGATCATCTTCGACAGCTTGAACACGAACAGCGACAAGGGCAGCACGGAGAACATCACCAGCGGCGCGTCGATCTGTGTCGGCGACAGGATCATCGCGATGGTCCAGGCGATGGCCGCGAAATTGAACACCAGGTTGAAACCATCAGCCACCCAGGGCAACCAGCCCGCCAGGAAGTGATAGCGCTGACCATTGGTGAGCCGCGAGCCACGTGCTCTGAACAGATCGCGCGTGTGCTTGCGCAGAATCTGCATCGCACCATAGGCCCAGCGGAAACGCTGCTTCTTGTAGTCGATGAAGGTGTCGGGCATCAGGCCGCGGCCGTAGCTGTAGGACAGATACATCGCTTCGTAGCCGGCTTCGAAGATGCGCAGGCCAAGCTCGGCATCCTCGGTAATGCACCACTCGCCCCAGCCACCCACCTGCTCCAGCGCGCTGCGCCGCACCAGGGTCATGGTGCCGTGCTGGATGATCGCGTTGCGCTCGTTGCGCGTGACCATGCCGATCTCGAAGAAGCCGCGGTACTCGGCGAAGCACATGGACTTGAAGGCATTGTCGTCGTGATCGCGGTAATCCTGCGGCGATTGCACGATGGCCATCTTCGGGTTCTCGAAGGCTCCGATCAGATCGCTCAGCCAGTTCGGCTCCACCTGGTAGTCGCTGTCGATGGCCGCAATGATCTCGGCTTCCGGATGCGTGCGCTCCAGCGCGTAATTCAGTGCGCCGGCCTTGAAGCCGGACAGCGGCGCCACGTGGAAGAAGCGGAAGCGCGCACCGAGCTTCTCGCAGTGAATCTGCACGGGGCGCCACACGGCTTCGTCGCGCGTGTTGTTGTCGATGACCAGCACTTCGAAGTCGGGATAGTCCAGCTTCGCCAGCGCGTCCAGAGTCTCGATCATCATGTCTGCCGGTTCGTTGTAGGCCGGCACGTGGATGGACACCTTCGGCGTGCGTGTCATCACCAGCTGGGTGGGCTTGATCTGGCGTCGACGCGTGGTGTACCAGTGAGCTTCCGCCCACTCGTGCGCTTCGGTCAGCAGGATCGTCACGACGCCCAGCATGCCGATCATCAGCAGGATGCCGACGATGGTGGACGTGATGGTCAAATACTGCTGCGAGTAGTCATAGATGATCCAGACCAGCACCGTCGCGGTCACCGAGGCCACCAGCGCCATGAGGCCATAGCCCTTGGTCTTGAGCGCCTTGCTGTTGATGCCGAAGATGGCCAGCATGATCACGGACGTCAGGATGGAGATCGCGGCCAGCACTTCCCAGCCGGGCACACGCACGATGGGCTCGGCGAACGAGAACTTCGGATTGCGCTCCACATCGTAAACGCCCCAGTAGGCTCCCACTCCGCCTTCGTTCTCGGCCTTCCAGGGCTGATCGAAAGCCTCCATCAGGAAGTAGTCGTAGTTCAGCTCGTCGGCACGGTGCAGGAAGCGGCGCAGGAACAGCGCCTCGTTGGCCTCGCTCGCCACCGCTGCTTCACGTGTGCGACCGTCGGACGGCCAGCCCACTTCGCCGATCAGGATCTGCTTGTCCGGGAAAGCGGCTTCGAGCTGTTCCATCTTGTCGACGATGTAGTCGACGGCGATGTCCACATCGATACCTTCCCAGTACGGCAGCATGTGCACCGTGATGTAGTCGACATGGTCAGCGAGTTCGGGATAGCGCAGCCAGACGTGCCACGGCTCGGCGGTGCTTACCGGGACGTTCACCTCACGACGCACACGATCCATGAGCACACCGAGGTCGGTGGCACTGAATTCACCGCGCAGGATGGTTTCGTTGCCGACCATGATACTTGTCACGTTCGTGCTGGCATTGGCGAGGGCTATGCCCGCCTGGATCTCGTCTTCATTGATGATGGTGTCCATGCCCAGCCAGATGCCGATGACGACATCCATGCCGTAGTCGCGCGCGATGTCCGGCACCGCAGCCAGGCTGCGCAGGCTGGAGTATGTGCGCAGGGCGCGCGTGCTGCTGGACAGCAGCTCGACGTCCTCGCGGATCTCTTCTTCCGAGGGCATGACGTTGTAGATGGCGTTCTGGCCTTTCTGGAAGGGCGAGAATGCAAAGCCGCTGATCTCTTCAGGCCAGGGCACGACTTCAGTCGGGCGATTCACCATCGCCCAAAGGAAATAGGTCACAACTGCGAACAACAAAGCGACAATCAGAGTCGATATACGCATAGATCCAGGGAATCAGAAAAAAATGGGTGGGGTAGGCAAACGGCGCGCATGGTATGGTTACGCCCCGTGCCCGTCAATGGTTCACCGGGAAATATATTTTTGTCTTCGCAGGCTTGAAAAACCCTTGAAATGGCACGATTTTTCCCGGCTCGCACCAAAGTCATGCAACGCACCAAAAAGGCACATGAAGGGGGCTTTCGCACCGAATGAGGCCTCGGAAAATCTGTAATCAACGTTAAACAACCTCTCTGCCAACGGATGAGGATACCGATGCAAAAACTCTTCCATCTATTGCTGCTGGCTTGCCTGTTCTGCGTGCAGATGTCCGCTCAGGCACAGACGGAGCGCGTCGAAGTCACACTCCCCGGTGCCAGCACCCTCACCGTCTACCGACTGCTCCCCTCCGCCCCGCCCGCTGGCGGCGCCCCTCTGGTGATTCTCATGCCAGGCGGCTCGGGCGATGAATCCCTCGCACGCGACCTGCACTTCTGGCTGGGCGAGGAACTCAAGGAGCGCGGCTGGGCAGTGGCTGTGCCGGTGTCACCCAACGGCCGGTCGTTTCGAGGTGGCAACAACCCCCTGATCCCGCAGCTGATCAGTGTCTTGCAGGAAGATGACAGAATTGCGGACGGCAAGACCCTGCTCGCAGGAATCTCGAATGGGGGCATGTCAGCGCTGGAGATTGCGACCCGCTCGCCCGAGGACTACCGAGGCGTCATGGCGGTACCCGCCCTGATCCCGGAACGGCTGGAGGTGTCGAGACTCGCCGGCATGCCCATCTATCTGAGGATCGGCGACCAGGACGAGTTCAGCTGGATGAATCGATTCGAGGAAACGCGCGCCGCCCTGGAAGAAGCGGGCGCGATTGTCGATGCGGGCCTGGTGTTCATGGCCCCCCACATGTTCTCGATGGAATGGGAGACCCTGGACCCCTGGCTGCAGTCCGTGCTGCAGAATCCGTGACTAGAAGTTGTACTCAACCAGCGGGCTGGTCTCGGCGTCGTAGTCGATACCGCTCACGCCGAAGCCAAACAGCTTGAGGAATTCGGCGTTGTAGCCCGCAAAGTCGGTCAGCTCGAACAGAT
>CAYQBR010000067.1:0-6203 GCA_964415735.1 uncultured Klebsiella sp.
CCGGCCTTTCCAGCACCCTCAGAAGACATTCAGCCATGTTCAGTTTCTTGAAGAAAAAGGCCGACACCACGGCAGACGCCGCGCCGCAGAATGCCGTCGAGGCCGCCCCCGAGGCTTCTGCCGCCGCGGTGGAAGCAGTACCGGCTGCAGAGGAATCCGGCGGCGGTCTGTTCGCGCGCCTGCGCCAGAGCCTTGGCAAGACCCGCGCCGCGCTGGCGGACTCCCTCAGCTCTCTGATTCTCGGCCGCAAGACCATCGATGAGTCGTTGCTCGAAGACATCGAGACGCAGCTGCTGACCGCCGACATGGGACTGGCCGCCACCGAACACATCATCAGCGCCCTGACCCGCAAGCTCGACCGGCGCCAGCTCGCCAGCCCCGAGGCCCTGCTCGACAGTCTCAAGGACGAACTCACCCAACTGCTGACACCCTGCGAACAGCCCCTGCAGATTCCGGTCACTGAGGGGCCTTACGTGATCCTGGTGGTGGGCGTGAACGGTGCCGGCAAGACCACCACCATCGGCAAGCTGGCCCGCCGGCTGCAGAAGGACGGCAAGAAGCTGGTGCTGGCAGCGGGCGACACTTTCCGTGCCGCGGCCGTCGAGCAGCTGAAAGTCTGGGGCGAGCGCCACCAGATTCCGGTCATCGCCCAGCCCACCGGTTCCGACAGCGCCTCCGTGATCTTCGACGCCTACCAGTCGGCCAAGGCGCGAGGGGCTGATGTGCTGATCGCCGACACCGCCGGGCGCCTGCACACCAAGGACAATCTGATGCAGGAGCTGGAAAAGATCACCCGCGTCCTGAAGAAGCTCGACCCGGCACTGCCGCACGAGACCCTGCTGGTTCTGGATGCCACGACTGGTCAGAATTCGCTCAATCAGGCGCGCAGCTTCCACAAGTGCGTCAAGCTCACCGGCATCGCCCTGACCAAGCTCGACGGCACGGCCAAGGGCGGCATGGTGTTCGCCATCGCCAAGGAGCTGGGCCTGCCGATCCGCTTCATCGGCGTGGGCGAGACCGCCGAGGACCTGCGCCCCTTCGAGGCCCGCGAGTTCGTCGACGCCCTCTTCACCCAGTCCTGAGTTTCACCGTCTGCAGCAGGTCTTCGCATGATCCGGTTCGACAATGTCAGCATGCGCTATCCCGGTGGCCACCAGGCTCTCAACAAGGTGAACTTCGAGCTGGCCGACGGCGAGATGGCCTTCCTGACCGGGCGCTCGGGGGCCGGCAAGAGCACCCTGCTCAAGCTGCTCATGGTCATGGAGAAGCCCAGCCAGGGACAGATCCTCGTGGATGGCCGCAACCTCGGTCGCCTGCCGCGCCAGCAGATCCCCTTTCATCGCCGCCGCATCGGCGTGGTGTTCCAGGACCACCAGCTGCTGTTCGACCGCAGCGTGTTCGACAATGTCGCCCTGCCCCTGCAGATCGAGGGCTATCCGAAACACGAGGCCGATCGCCGCGTGCGTGCCGCGCTCGACAAGGTCGGCCTGCTGCGCAAGGAAAAGATGAATCCCCAGCAGCTCTCGGGCGGCGAGCAGCAGCGCGTGGGGATCGCCCGGGCAGTGGTGAACCGGCCGCAGATCCTGCTGGCCGATGAGCCCACGGGCAATCTTGACCCGGAGCTGGCCGCCGAGATCATGCAGCTGTTCGAGCAGTTCAATCAGGTGGGCGTCAGCATGCTGATTGCCAGCCACGATCTGTCGCTGATCACCCGCCTGCAGCACCGCATCCTGACTCTGGATCAGGGCTCTCTGGTGCAGGACGCCTGGCAGGGCGCCGAGCCCGCCGCGCGCAGGCCTCACCCATGAGTCGCCTCAGACGCCCCGCCGGAGCACAGCAGCACCGTCGCACGCTGCGCTCCACATTCCAGTCGACTGCCCAGACGCATTGGCGCACCGCCAGGCAGAGCCTGCAGCGCTTGCTGCAGACTCCAGTCGCCACCGCCATGACGGTGGCGGTGATCGGCATTGCGCTGGTCCTGCCGGTGGGCCTGCTGCTGACACTGGACAATCTGCGCGGCCTCAGCGGCAATCTCGGCAGCGTGAGTCAGGTGTCCGTCTACCTGGAAGACAGCGTGAGTGCAGCGCAGGCCGTCACCCTGGTGCAGGAACTCGGGCAGCGCGAGGATGTGCAGCAGGCACGCTATGTCTCGCCGGAAGAAGGGGCAGAGGAATTCATCGCCTATTCCGGGCTCGGCGACGTCCTGGCTGCGCTGTCTGAAAACCCTCTGCCTGGCGTCATCGTGCTGACACCGCAGCTGCTCGATGCCGCGGGGGCGCAGACACTGCTTTCGGATCTGGAAGGCCTTCCCGGCGTGCAGTCCGTGCAGTTCGATCTGGCCTGGGTCGAGCGCCTGCAGCAGCTTCTCGCACTGGCCGGCCGGGCCGCTGCCGGTCTGCTGCTGGTGCTGTGCCTGGGCGTTGCCTTCGTGACCGGCAACACGATACGTCTGGCCATCGAAGGACGCCGGGCCGAGATTGTCGTGGTCAAGCTGGTGGGCGGCACGGATGCCGATGTCGCCCTGCCCTTCCTCTATTGCGGCGCCTTCTATGGCCTGGGCGGCGCGATCGGCGCCTGCCTGCTGCTGTGGCTGGGGATGCTCCTGCTGCAGGGGCCGGCCCAGGCCCTGCTCGCACTGTATGGCAGCGATTTCGCGCTGCAAGGGCTCGGCCTTGGCGGCGGCGCCCTGCTGCTGGCAGGTGGCAGTCTGTTAGGCTGGCTCGGGGCACTGCTGTCGGTGCGGCAACACCTGGCTGCCATAGAGCCGCGCTGAGCGCATTGACTGCCTCGATCACGGCCATGCAGAGATTCGAATGGCCAGCACAGGAGAAGTTGTTGAAAACTGCTCTTGAAATGAGCAAACACGCCCCCACCCAGTGTTTCCCGGGGCGTGTGAAAGGCTCACCGGGCGGCTCTGCGGCTTGGTAGCCAGATTCGAAGTGGCGATGCTAGAATCGAATCGCAAGGGTTGAAAACGTGGTAGTTCTGGCGTTCTTGCTGGTCGCAGGGTTCAATCAACGCACATAGATGAGAGTCAAAGGCTGATTATGAGTAACGGAAAAAGTTTGCAGGTTATGGGCCCCGTGGTTCCGGGTCGTGATTTGACGGCTTACATTGCGTCCGTGAACAGTATCGCTGTCCTCACTCCGGAGCAGGAGCGGGACCTGGCCAATCAGTACTTCTACGAGAACAACGTCGATGCCGCACGCCAGCTGGTGCTCGCGCATCTGCGCTTCGTCGTGCATCTGGCCAAGAGCTATGCCGGCTACGGTCTCTCGCAGGCAGACCTCATTCAGGAAGGCAATGTCGGTCTGATGAAGGCGGTGAAGCGCTTCAATCCCGACGTGGGCGTCCGCCTCGTGTCCTTTGCCGTGCACTGGATCAAGGCCGAGATGCATGAATTCATCCTGCGCAACTGGCGCATCGTGAAAATCGCCACCACCAAGGCGCAGCGCAAGCTGTTCTTCAATCTGCGCAGCTCCAAGAAGAGTCTGGGCTGGCTGACCAACGACGAAGCGCAGGCCATGGCCGAGGAACTGGGTGTCGACGCCAAGGTCGTGCGCCAGATGGAAGGCCGCATGAGCTCCTATGACATGGCCTTCGACGCCGACCCGGATGCTGACGACGACGTGGCCTACAAGTCGCCCGCGTACTTCCTGGAGGACGAAACCTCTGACATGGCGGAGTCGATCGAGGCCGCCGAATGGGAAGAGACCACCAACAACAGCCTTTACCTGGCCATGGGCGAACTGGATGAGCGCAGCCGTGACATCATCACCAGCCGCTGGCTGGCTGACGAAAAGGCCACGCTGCATGAGCTGGCAGCCAAGTACAACGTGTCTGCCGAGCGCATTCGTCAGCTCGAGAAGAACGCCATGGACAAGGTCAAGGCCATGATCACCGCGTGATCCCGGCCTGCACCGAAAAAGCCGCCTCGGGTCACTGCCTGGCGGCTTTTTCATTTCTGGAACCCGGTGTGACGCCGGAACGAGGACGGCTATGAACAATATTCTGCTGGTACTGGCCGCAATCAACGGCTTCGTGGCCGTCTCGCTCGGCGCCTTCGCCGCCCACGGACTCAAATCCATGCTCGGGCCGGACCTGCTCGCCACTTTCCAGACCGGCGTGCAGTACCACATGTACCACGCACTGGCCATGCTGGCCGTGGGCATCCTGGTGACGCAGTTCCCGGCACAGACGGGCTTGCGCGTCGCCGGCTACCTGTTCATGGCCGGTATCCTCATCTTTTCCGGCAGCCTCTACGTGCTGGCCCTGAGCGGCATTCGCTGGCTGGGCGCCATCACCCCGATCGGTGGCGTGGCGTTTCTGGCGGGCTGGGCGACCCTGGCCTGGACCATGGCTCGCGCACAGGCATGAGGCAGACGATGCGGATACTGGTCAATGGTTCGCAGACCAAGATCGCCGCGGGCAGCACGCTGCAGGATCTGCTCGTCACGCTGCAACTCGCTGACGCGCGACTGGCACTGGAATGCAATCAGCTCATCATCCCGCGCAGCCAGCATGCCAGCCATGTGCTGCACGAGGGCGACGTCATCGAGATCGTCCATGCCATCGGCGGTGGCTGAGCGCAGTCACTCCTTCCACACGAACGCAGGTATTCCATGACATCACAGGATTCCCCCTTGCTCATCGCGGGCAGACACTACGCCTCGCGCCTCATCATCGGCAGCGGCAAGTACCAGAGTTTCGAGCAGAACCGCGACGCGCTGGTGGCCAGCGGTGCGCAGATGATCACCGTCGCCATCCGGCGCGTGAACCTTGGCCAGAATCAGAATGAGCCGAGTCTGCTGGAGGTGATCTCCCCGCGCGACTACACGATCCTGCCCAACACGGCTGGCTGCTACACCGCAGCGGACGCCGTACGCACTTGCCGTATGGCTCGGGAACTGCTGGATGGCCACAAGCTGGTCAAGCTGGAGGTGCTCGGCGACCAGAAGACGCTCTACCCGAACGTCACCGAGACGCTGGTGGCCGCCGAGGAACTGGTGAAGGATGGCTTCGACGTCATGGTCTACACCAGCGACGACCCGCTGATCGCCAAGCGACTGGAAGAGATCGGCTGTGTCGCCGTGATGCCGCTGGGCGCGCCCATCGGCTCCGGCCTTGGCATCCGCAATCCCTACAACATCCGCATGATCCTGGAGAACGCCAAGGTGCCCATCATCGTGGACGCCGGGGTGGGCACTGCCTCCGATGCCGCCATCGCCATGGAGCTGGGTTGCGACGGCGTGCTGATGAACACCGCCATCGCTGAGGCGCGCAACCCCGTGCTCATGGCCTCGGCCATGAAGAAAGCCGTGGAAAGCGGTCGGGAAGCCTTCCTGGCAGGCCGCATGCCGCGCCGCCTGTATGCCAGTGCCTCCTCACCGGTGGATGGCACTTTCTTCTGACCCCGCGCTTCGGCGTTCACCACTTCAGCAAACAACGGCCTTCCCCATGTCAGACGTCACATCACATCAAGAAGCTTCCGCTGCGCAGGACACCGTCGATGCCTCCGCCGAGCTGCATCGACGCACCGTGCGCAGCTATGTCATTCGCGGGGGCCGTCTGACCTCCTCGCAGCAGCAGGCGCTGGAAACTCTCTGGCCCGTGTACGGCGTAAGCGATGTGCGCGCGCCTTTCGACGCGCAGCAGCACTTTGGCCGCGCCGCGCCCCTGGTGCTGGAGATCGGCTTCGGCATGGGGGACTCTCTGCTGGAGATGGCGCGCTGCAACCCGGACAAGGACTTCATCGGCATCGAGGTGCATCGGCCTGGTGTCGGCCGACTGCTGCACGAAATCCAGGCCCAGGGCCTGGGCAATCTGCGCGTCTACTGCCATGACGCCAAGGAGATCCTGCGCGACTGCATCGCCGATGGCGCCCTGTCCTGTGTGCAGATCTTCTTTCCGGACCCGTGGCACAAGAAGAAGCACAACAAGCGCCGCCTGGTGCAGGCCGAATTCATGGAGTTGATTCGCCGCAAGCTGGCCATCGGCGGCAAGGTGCACATGGCCACCGACTGGGAGCCATACGCGCAGCACATGATGGAAGTGATGAGCGCCCTGCCCGACTACCGCAATGCGGCAGGTGTGAGTCAGTTCTCCACCGCGACCGAGCGACCGCTGACCAAGTTCGAGAAACGTGGCCAGCGGCTGGGGCATGTGGTCAACGACCTGGTGTTCGTGCGCGAGCGTTGAGCCCG
>CAYQBR010000068.1:0-6102 GCA_964415735.1 uncultured Klebsiella sp.
GCGGCCTGAATTCGCTGCCGCAGATGCATTTCCCCGGCGGGCTGCTGGTGGGTTGTGAGGCCGGCACGCTGAATGCCGCGAAGATCAAGGGCAGTCACACCGCGATGAAATCCGGCATGCTGGCGGCCGAGTCCCTGCACGCAGCGCTGCGTCAGGCGGCCAGTGCGGGCGAGGCGCCCCGAGACCTGGTGGACTACGCCGACCGCTTCCGTCAGTCCAGCCTGCACGAGGAACTGCACCGCTCGCGCAACTTCAGCGCCGGCTTCCACGCGCTGGGCTTCTGGCTCGGCAGTGCTCTGGTGTATCTGGAACACAATGTCCTGCGTGGCCGCTTTCCTTTCACGCTGCGCGACCGCACGCCGGATCACCTGCAATTGCTGCCGGCCGCAAAGGCGCCACGGATCGAGTATGCGAAGCCCGATGGCAAGATCAGTTTCGACAGGCTGTCGTCCGTGTTCCTCTCCAACACCAATCACGAGGAAGACCAGCCCTGCCACCTGCGCCTGCGCGACGCTTCCATTCCGCTGACACAGAATCTGCCGCTCTATGACGAACCGGCACAGCGCTACTGCCCGGCCGGCGTCTACGAGATCGTGGAAGAGGCGGACGGCGGCAAGCGCTTCCAGATCAACGCGCAGAACTGCGTGCACTGCAAGACCTGTGACATCAAGGACCCGGCGCAGAACATCCGGTGGGTGTCGCCCGAGGGGGGCGGCGGCCCCAACTATCCCAATATGTAGCGCTTGCCAAGGTTCTGACCCTGCCTTACTCTGGCCGCAACCGGGTTTCTGGAGCGCGCCATGAGTCGCCAGTTCGCCATTGTGACAGCCTGCCTGCTGTGTTCGACGCAGGCGCAGGCACAGGCGGAACTGGCCGCAGAGCGCTGGTTCGCCGTCTCCACCCCCAGCTTCCAGATTCTCAGCCAGCGCTCGCGTGGCGACACCGAGGAACAGGCCCGCCTGCTGGAGGCCTGGCGTCAGGCCGCCGCGCAGATACTCGCTCCGGCACTTGCCGTTGGCGCTGATCCGATTCCCAACTACCTCTATCTGTTCGACAACGACGACGACTACCTGCCGTTCGCCGAAGGTCAGGACTCGGCCTACCTGTATTCTTCGCCGCGTTCCAATTTCATCGTGCTCTCCGATGCGCGGGGCGCGCGGGATCTCGCGGAACACCACTACAGCCATTTCCTCATCAATAATCGACCGATCGGTCTGCCGCGCTGGTTCGAGGAGGGCATGGCGCACTATCTTTCCCGCCTGCGGGTGGAGGAGGGGCAAGTCAGCCTGATTGCCCTGTCGCCCGAGCAGTACGAACTCGTGCTCGAAGTGAACGACGTGCTGACGCTCGATGAAATCCTCCATGACGATGCTGCGCTCGCGTCACCCCGCCTCGTGCAGCTGGCCAATCTGAAGTCGGGGCTGTTCGTGCACTTCCTGCAGCACGCGCACGAGTACGAGGGCTTCAGCGATCGCCGCGCGCAGCTGCAGAACTACCTTGGTCATCTGCAGCAATCCCGCGCGGAGCGCTTCGCTTACGATCAGTCCTTCGATGTTTCGCTGACTGCACTGGCGCAGGAGTTTGATCGCTTTCTCGTGCTGTTGAGTGAGACGCGCGAGGACGAACGCATTCTCTTCACGCAAGTTGAGATGGTCGAGTACTCGGCGCAGCAGGCGCCCGCCGCGCAGGTCATGCTGCAACTGGGCGAGCTGGCCCTGCATGCCGGTCGCTTCGATCTCTCGCACGCGTATTTCACGGCGCTGACGCAGGACACTGCGCCACCGGGGCGGGCCTTCTCGGGACAGGCCGATGCCCTGCGCATGCGCGAGTACGAAGAGGGCGAGGTGGCGCCTGGGGTGGCACCTCTGTATCTGCAGGCGCAGGACATAGAGCCGGACGACTATCAGCTCTATCTCGATTACGGACAGTACCTGGACACGGAACTGAAGGACTGTGACGCGGACTACGCACCTGCACAGCGTGAACAGATGCAGCGGCTCATGCAGGAGCAGTTCACCCGCGCACTGAGCCTGCAACCGGAATCGCCCGAGGTGCAGCTGTCTTACGCGCAACTGTTCAGTCTGCCCGGCGCCGACTGGCAGCAGGGGCTGCCCTACCAGCAGCGTGCGCTGAACAGTCTTGGCGCGGACTCCTTTGTTCTGGAACAGGCTGTCGATTACGCCATTCTGGCGGGCCGGCTTGCCGACGCTCGACGTCTGGTCGAACGCATGGCCCGGCCGATGCACTTCTGGGGCGAGCATCCCTGGATTGCTGCATTGAACGGCAAACTGCAGGCAGCCGAGCGCGGGCAGCGCTGGGATGCCTGTGCTGAGCCTGGGCAATGATCCTGGTCTCAAGAGGAGGCAGCATGCGCAGCATCACTCTGGCCGCGGCACTGGTGTCAGCCCTGTTCGCTTCGGCGACCCTGTCTGCCGTTCTTGATCCCGAAAGCCCTGCAGAGGCGCCGCTGCAGCAGCTCGAGGCGGCACTGGACGCCGCCGGCGTGGACATCGCCTTCAATCTCAATCGCCGTCAGGTGGCGGACGTTTCGCCGCGAAGACCGCGTGTGGGCGCCTTGACGGACATCCCGCCCCTGAGTTTTCCGGATTCCGAGCAACTGCTGACCTGGGAAGCCGCCTTTGCCCGCGGCGACATCGGCGCCCTGGCCTTCTTGCTCGATCATCCACAAGGGCCGTGGAGCGAGGAGGACTTTCATCGTCACTGGCTCGATGCCCCGGCGGCGCAGCGTCATGTCCTGAGCTTTCATCACGCCGATGCCGCAACGGCAGTCATGCTGCAGACGCTGCTGGACGCGCAGCATACGACGCTGCTGCTGAGCGGCGGTGCCGCCGGGCAGGCCCCGGAGTCGGGTGGTCGTCTGTTTGCCACGGCTGGGCGGCGCTGGGTCGTCGATTCTCCCGTAGCCCGCGATGCGAATCTGAGCATTCCCGAGTTCGCGCTGCTGGGCGAGGCCCTGCGCCGCGACAGTAATTCCGCCATCGATCCCGACAGTCGGGCACTGCGACGCATCGCGTCGAACGAGCCGGCGGTGTTCCTCAAGGAAAGCCTGGGCGACGAGTTCGAAGCCTCGACGATTCCCGAAATCATCGTGCCCGGCGGAATTGCCTTTGGTGAAAACGCGGTCTTGCACTCTGAGAATGTCGCCCTGGTGTTTGCCGACGAGCGGTTGTGGCTCGAGCACGAAGGGAGTCGTCTCCCGCTGCCGTCCGACGCACCGGCCTTGCTCAAGGCGGCCTTTGATCTTGCCGGGCGCGCCGAGCGTATCGGCTCGGACGCCATCGTCGACATCGATGAGCGCGGGCGGGTGCGACTCTCGTCCGTGCTGAAGGACACGGATCTTGGCGTCGCGATGGTGCGGCTGGATCTGGAACCTTTCAATCATGTGACGCGACTGGATGTCCTCAAGAGCGTGATCATCGATACCAGCGTGGTGATTGAGGAGCGGCAGGGTGGTCTCCACTTTGCGACGCAGTACGAGGTGCGTTTCCTGCAGTCTGATCGGCTGCGCATCGCCCGCACGCAAGTGGCGCTGGTGTATCGCTACGACTCGGCGGATGAGGCGGCGACATTCGAGGACTCCTGGGGGCCTGAGGCCTTCCGACTGGAGGGGCGCACCGATTTCGATGCCCTCGGCCGCAGCACCGCCGAGGCCGGCAGATACGCCGCCTGGATAGCGCTGTTTCGCAATGTGCATGGGAATGCACTGGACTTCAGTCACGGACGCTACGAATTTCTGAAACTGGACAAGGCGGGTCGGGCAACACCCACCCGGATGTGAGCGGTGATGTGGAAGAAATGCCCTCTGGTGCGCACGGGTGTGCTGCTGCTGCTGGCGGCACTGCTCGCCGGTTGTTCCGTGATCCGGCTGGAGCTGCCCTTTTCCTCGGACAATGCTCTGGAGGCACAGATCCTGTCGCAGCAGGAAGACGCCTTTCCGCAGCTCGATGCTCTGGCCTTGAATCAGGAGATCATCGACTACCTCGATACGCATGTGACCGATCGCAGCTCAGACTATCGCATCGTCGATCGTCTGCAGCAGCTGCTGTTTACTGAAGACTATCTCAATCTGCAATACGATGATCAGCGCACGCGCACGGCCGTGCAGACCTTTGCCGACAGGCAGGGCAATTGTCTGTCGGTGGTCAGCCTCTACATCGCCATGGCGCGTCATCTGGGCGTCAATGCCCAGTACCAGACCGTGCGGGTGCGCCCGAGCTGGGACCGCCGCGGTGACCACCTGGTGCTGAGTCAGCATATCAATGCCATCGGGCGCCTTGATCAGAACACCCAGTACGTTGTCGACTTCACGCCCGAGATCACGCTGCAGCAGCTCACGGCGAGCAAAGTCACGGACGCGCAGGGGCGGGCGCTGTATTTCAACAACCTGGGAGTTGAGGCGCTTATCGCCGATGAACTGGACATGGCGGAGGCTTATTTCCGCAACGCCCTGTGGATCGACCCGGAACAGTCCATCGTCTGGAACAATCTTGGCTCCACCTACAGCAGGCTGGGGAATCTCGAGCTCGCGGCCTACTCGTATCGCAAATCCTTTTCACTCGATCGCACGAATGCCACCGCCATCAACAATCTGGTGAAATTCCACACGGCGGAGGGCGATCTGGAAACAGCGCAGCGTTACGCCAGGGCCATCGAGCGCTTCAATGAAAACAACCCGTACTTCCATTACAGCCTGGGAAACGAAGCCTATGCGCAGGGAGATTTCGAGCTGGCGCGCACGCACTACGAGCGCGCAATCCGGCGCAAGGACAGTGAGCCTGATTTCTATCTGGCCTTGAGCAAGACCTGGGAAATGCTGGGAGACATGGAGCAGTCCGCAACCCAAATGGCCCTCGCGCGGGTTGCCGTGCTGACAAGCAATCAACTTTATCTGCCGAGTCGGGACAAGGTGCGTGTGCTGGATGAGCGATCGATTCTGCGCTCATCCAGTGCGGGGTTCAGTGTAAGAGCAGCGCCGCGTTGACGGGCCTGGATCAGCTGCTGCGGCGGACGGACAGGTTTGCCATGTCCAGCAGGGCGTTGCGGAACGGGGTGTCGGGCAGGCCCTGCAGCAGCGCGATAGCGGTATCAGCCTGCTTGATCGCCAGATCCCGCGTGTACTCCAGACTGCCGCATCGGCGCACGATGGCGATGACTCTCTGCAAGACACCGTCGCGGCTGTCCGTGCTTTGCTGCTGACCGCCGCTCTCAATGCAGCGACGCAGCAGGGCCGCGTCATCCGCGTCGGCATTGCGCATGGCGTGGATGAGCGGAAGGGTCGGTTTTCCTTCGGCCAGATCATCGCCCACGTTCTTGCCCATGGTGGCGGCGTCGCCGTCGTAGTCCAGCACGTCATCGATCAACTGGAATGCCATGCCGATATGCATGCCGGCGTCGCGCAGAATCGCGCGCTGCGCGTCGCTGGCTCCGGCAAGCAGGGCCCCGCATTCGGCGGCGGCCTGGAAGAGAATGGCCGTCTTGTGACGGATCACATTCATGTAGCCT
This sequence comes from uncultured Klebsiella sp., assembly GCA_964415735.1. Classification (GTDB taxonomy): domain Bacteria; phylum Pseudomonadota; class Gammaproteobacteria; order Pseudomonadales; family Pseudohongiellaceae; genus UBA5078. The sequence continues at coordinate 5,524 of CAYQBR010000068.1, forward strand.
TCCTGGGTTGCAGCACTGTTGTGCTTGTTGATCAGTTGCAGCACTTCGCCTTCGGCGATGCGATTGGTGGTGTCGGCAATGATGCGCATGATGTCCATGCTGCCGATGCTGACCAGAATCTGGAAGGCGCGCGAATAGATGAAGTCGCCCACCAGCACGCTCGAGGGGTTGTTCCATTTCTCGTTGGCCGTCGGACGGCCACGACGCATGGCCGACATGTCAACGACGTCATCATGCAGCAGGGTGGCTGTATGGATGAATTCGATCACGGCTGCCAGCCGGATGTGCTCTGTTCCCTCATAGCCGCAGCTGCGTGCACTGAGCAGCACCAGAACCGGCCGCATGCGTTTGCCGCCTGCGTCGATGATGTAATGCCCGATGCTCTCAACCAGCGCGACATCGGAGTAGAGCTGATCGACAATCACCTGATTGACAGCTTCGAAATCGGACGCGACAACGGCGCGAATCTGTTTGTACATGGGACTACCGTGATCAATGCCGTCGCCGGCCGAGGCCTTGCCAATCTGCCGGGAGAAAGCACGCGGGCGCTGGAGCAGGGTGGAAAATGAGCCTGCATGC
>CAYQBR010000069.1:0-6093 GCA_964415735.1 uncultured Klebsiella sp.
TGTCGATCACCTGCACGCCGTCCGGCAGTGTCGACTGCGCCAGCACTGCCGGTGCCCAGAACAGACAGCAGAGCCACAGCAGCAGGGCGGGCAGGCGCGCAAAACAGGCAAGCGACATCGGACAAAGGACTCCGGGAGACGAAAGATGAATGATTATTGACCAGCCTCTTGGGAAGACCAAGCAGTCAGAAACGGGTTCGCCGCCCCCTTTTCGGGGCTGTACAACTCGGAAGCCGTTCACTAGAGTCTGGCCGACCTGTCATCCCGGCACTGGGCCGGGACGCGGGCACAACGAACGGGAAGCGCACAGGATGCTGCCACTGGAAACCGGAAATGCCCTGATCGTGGAAGACAACCCGGACACGCGGGAGTGGCTCGTGTCCTGCGTGCAGGCCGCTTTTCCCGGTCTGCAGATCGCGCTTGCACAGGATGTCGGCAGCGGCAGCGCGCAGCTGGCGGCGCGTGAATTCGATCTGGCCCTGATCGATCTGGGTCTCCCGGATGGCAGTGGACTGGACTTGATTCGTGCCCTCTCGCGCCAGCAGACCCCCTGCTACATCGTGGTGGCCACCATCTATGATGACGACCGCAACCTGTTCACCGCCCTCAAGGCCGGCGCCAGGGGGTATATCCTCAAGGACCAGGACCGCGAGCGCATCGTCAGTTACCTCAAGGGCATCCGCAAGAATCGCCCGCCTCTGTCGCCAGCGTCCTCCCAGCGGCTGATCGACCATTTCAACAATCAGGGGGCCGCGCTGGCCGCCACCGCCCTGACGCGCCGCGAGATCGACGTGATCTGCATGATCGGCAAGGGCTACAGCGTCGAGGACACGGCGCTCTCCCTCGCGCTTTCGCCTGACACGATCAAGGGCTATGTGAAGAGCATCTACGCCAAGCTCGAGGTGAGCAATCGCGCCGAGCTGACGCTGGAAGCCCTCCGGCTGGGCATCATCGAGTCCCATTGACAGAGCTGGCGAGGCGGATTCGCTTTGCTATGATGCGGCTGTGTTCCTTCACCGGGTTGACGCCATGCGCCTGCTGTCCGTCCTGCTGCTGAGTCTCGTGCTGAGCGCCTGCGCCCAGCGCCCTGACCTGCTCGCCTGGCCGGCTGATCTGCCGCCGCAGGCGCATTTCCTGAGCCTCTACGCCGCCGACATTCCCAATCAGGCGCTGCAGACGCAGCAGCAATACCTGGAGTGGGTGGTGCGTTTCTACGAAGGTTCGGAGTTCATGGCGCTGGGCTGGAACGCCATCGCCGAATCGGTGCTGGTGGATCTGTCGGACGCGCAGCGTTCACAGCTGACCCGGCAGCTCGCTGATCTGGGCAAGGCCATCTCGGGGGAATGGGCGAAGGACAACCAGGTGCGGCGCATCGACACCGCCATGCTGAGCCTGTGGGGAAGCGTGATGCAGGCGGACTTCGCCCCGGACTATCGCCTGGCGGCAGTGACCATGATCCGTCACGACGTCAGCGACCTGCTCAGCGCCCGGCTGGCACCCGAGCAGGTCCACGAGCAGCGCTATGCGCTGGCTCTGGGCGTCTCACTGGAGCCATGAACCGCTGCCCGGCAGCCCTTCCCGCGCAAAGCGCCGCAGCTCGGCGATCGCATCGCGATCATTCTGCAGATAGGCCTCCTTGAGATAGCTGTCGACATCCAGCCCACCCGGCTCGTTGCCCGAGTCGCGGGAATAATAGAAGCGCACCACCAGATGGCCTGGCGCCGGCTCCTCGATGCGCGTGATGCTGTGAGCGAACATCTGCCCCGCCACGGCATCCGTGCGCGTCTCGATCTCTTCCTCCGGGCGCAGACTCACCACATCGCGCAGGCTGTCCTCGCCGAAACGCAGGTGGCGCACAAAGCCCGAGGCGCTGACCTGCTCCAGCGTGGTGCTCAGGCTCGGATTGAAATGGCCCGGGTAGCGGGTGCGGAACAGCAGGCCCTCCCACAGCTGTGTGCGTGTCATCGTCGGCAGATGCGGCTGCCGCGGGTCGTTGACCTGAATGATGTGTTCGAATTCGAGCCGTGCCATCGGGACCTCATGCGTCAGTGAATACGGGCATCGCGCCCATCTCCCATAGTATGACCGTGGCGGCGAGCAGGGCAACGGTGAGCACCAGGCCGACGGCGACGGTGGCGCTGGCGAACAGGAAACCCCGCTCACGCGGCATGTCGTAGACGATGGGGATGCCGATGTACAGCAGGTAAAGCGTGTAGGCGCCGGCCGCCGTGCCCAGCAGCATGTCCAGCCAGAGGATCGGATACAGACCGGTCAGCCCGGTGAGGAACAGTGGTGTGCACATATAGGCCGCCACCCCGATGCCATGGGCCATGTCATTGTTGCGCGCGTCGTAGGTCTTCGCCATCCAGTAGATCATGTAGCCGAGAAAGCCCACGCAGCACAGGATCGCCACGTAGAACAGGGCCATGATCTGCGCCGCCGAGCCCGAAGTCAGCACGATGGTGCGATCGCCGATCTGCCAGCCGATGCGGGAAGCCCCGAACCACCAGGCCAGCGGCGGCAGCAGGGCGATCCAGACCAGGAACTGCAGGTAATGCCCGGCGATGCTGGCGTTGGCGTCGCGAATGCGTGCCCACTCCTGCCGCGGGGAACCAAGTATGCCGAGGATGTGCTTCATGTCGTTCTCCTGATCGGCGCAGCCTGCTGCGCTCTTGTGTTGTTGTTCGATCGCCGGGCGCGTGCCCGGGTCCTGCGTGATTCAGTGTGCGTGTGGCGCGGGCATCAACAGCATGCCCAGGGTCACGAGTCCCATGCCGATCATGGCTGCGCCGGCCAGCTGGCGCAGCAGGGCATTGCCCGTGAGTCGCCGGGCGCTGCCCAGCAGGCCGCCCGCCGTGATCACGAAGGGCATGGTGCCCAGACCGAAACTGGCCATGAGCAGTCCGCCCTCCAGCAGACTGGCCTTGGCCAGTGCCAGCCCCAGCATGCTGTAGACGATGCCGCAGGGCAGCAGCCCCCAGGCCATGCCCGCCAGCAGGCGATGGCCCGGCCGTTCCAGGCGCAGGCTCCCCGCGCGACGCAACAAGGGTTGCCAGAGTTGCGCGCCGGCCTGCTCCAGCCGGCTGATGCCGCGCCACCAGCCGGCAATGTAAAGGCCGATGCCGATCATCAGCAGCGCACTGAGCCCGCGCAGCACCATGCCCGGGCCGGTCAGGCCGCCGGACAGGGCCAGGCCGCCGAGCCCGGCCACGCTGCCCAGCGCCGCATAGGCCAGCAGCTTGCCGCTGCCGAACTGCAGGATGGCCCCCATGGGCACGGCGGCCGCGTGCGGGCGCTGACTGCCGGCGAGCAATGCTCCCAGGACGCTGCCGCACATGCCGGCGCAGTGCGGGGTGCTCAGCAGGCCCAGCGAGAATGCCAGCAGATAGTCGTTCATCGGGGCTCGTCCTCCTGGCGTGGCTCGCTGCCATCGGAATCCCGCTGGCTGCGCTGTTCCGGCTCTTCGAACAGGATCGACCAGGCCTGTCTGTCCAGATCATCGAACTGCTCGTTGCGGGTGGACCACACGAAGGCCCAGAGCGAGAGCAGCACCAGCACCACCGTCACGGGGATCAGCACCAGGAACAGTTCCATCTCAGCCCTCCATCCGCCGCAGACGGCCGGCATTGAACACCACGAACAACGAGGACACGCTCATGCCGATGGCCGCCAGCCAGGGCGGCAGCAGGCCGGCCAGGGCGAGCGGGATCGCCGAGAGGTTGTAGAGCAGCGACCACAGCAGATTCTGCCGGATGATGCGCCGCGCACGCCGCGCATAACGCAGCACGGCCGGCAGCACACCCAGCGTCGGGGTCACCAGGGTGGCATCGGCGCTGTTCTGCACCAGCACATCGCGCGGGCTGATGGCAATCGAACACGCAGCCGCCGCCATGGCGCCGGCATCGTTGATACCATCGCCCACCATCATCACCGTGCCTTTCTCGCCTTCCGCGCGCACGGCCGCGATCTTCTGCGCCGGGCTCATGCCGGTCTGCACCACGTCCAGCGGCAGCGACCGGGCAAGGCGCAGACCGCCCGGGGACGGGTCTCCGCTGTAGAGGGCGGTGCGCAGGCCGTCGTGCCGCAGCGCGTCGAGCATGGCGGCGGCGTCCGGACGCAGGGTGTCCTGCAGACCGATCCAGGCCAGCGGGCCGGGGCCGCAGAGCAGAATCCAGAGGCCGTTCTCGCAGGGCGGTGTGAGTGCCGGCTCGCTCGGGCAGGCCCAGGCGCTCTGCCCGAGGCGGCAAGCGTGGCCATCGATGATGCCGCTCACCCCGCCGCCAGGCACAAGCTCGACCGCCGTGGCGACCAGCGTCGTGGGCGTGGCAAACGCGCGCGCGATGGGGTGCTCGCTGTGCCGCTCCAGCGCCGTCGCCAGCGCTAGACACTCCTCCGCGCTGCGCTCGCCGAGGGGAATGACCGACTGCACCTGCAGCTGCGCCTCGGTGAGCGTGCCTGTCTTGTCGAAGGCGACAGTCGTGGTCGCCGCCGCGCGTTCCAGAAACGCACCGTTGCGGATCAACACGCCATGGCGGCGCAGTGTCGTGGTGGCCACGGTGATGGCGACGGGGGTGGCCAGCGACAGCGCACAGGGGCAGGCCACCACGAGGACGGTCAGTGCGATCACCCAGGCGTCAGGGCTGCCGGCGAGATGCCAGGCCACACCGGCGCCGGCCGCCAGCACCAGGACGGTGCCGATGAACCAGCCTGCCGCGCGATCGGCCAGCAGGGACCAGCGCGGGCGATAGGCCATCGCGGCGTCCTGCAGGCGGGCCAGTCGAGTGATCAGGTAGTCCTGCGGCGCACTGGCCGCCTGCACCAGCAGGGTGCCGTCGTGATTCAGCGCTCCTGCCAGCACGCGGGCGCCCGGCGTGCGCAGCACGGGCAAGGGCTCGCCCGTGAAGGCGGCCTCGCTGATGCTGGCGCTGCCTTCGAGCAGCACCCCGTCGGCCGGAATGGTCTCGCCAGGCAGCACCTGCAGGACATCGCCCGCCACGACCTCGTGCATCGGCACAGTGGCGAACTCAGTCTGCGTGCAGGCCGAACGCCGTCGCGCCGTCGTGGGCAGCAAGCGCAGCAAATGGTCGGCGTTGTCCTCGAAGTGCTCGCGCGACAGCAGTTCGACATGGCGGCCGAGCAGCAGCAGGAAGGCGAACATGCAGGCTGTGTCGAAATAGACAGCACTGCCGAAGCTCAGGGTGTTGTAGACGCTGAGCACCCAGGCCGCGAGGATGGCCAGCGACACCGGCAAGTCCATGCCCAGCTGGCGATGACGCAGGGCCTGCCAGGCGCCGCGGTGAAAGGGCGCGGCGCTGTAGAACACCACCGGGGTGCTCAGTGCCAGCGAGGCCCAGCGCAGCAGGCTTTCATAGAGAGGGTCCATGCCACTGGCGGGGTTCTGCGCCGTGGGCGGGCCGGCCAGATAGGACGCCATGGCGAACATCATCACCGGCATCATGCACAGCCCGGCCACGCCCAGGCGCAGCAGCTGGGCCCGGCGCAGCGCCTTGCCCGCCTCGCGGCCGGCATCGGGCAGATCGGGCACGGGGCTGTAACCCAGCTGCTCGATCAGGCTGATCAGCGCGGGCAGGCGGTCACGGTCGTGGACGCGCAGCTGCAGGCGGCGCCGCGCGAAATTCACCTTCACCTCCTGCACACCGTCCTGGCGGCCCAGCACTTGCTCCAGCAGCCAGACGCAGGCCACGCAGCGCAGGTCGGGGATCAGCAGGTGCAGCGTGACGCCGTCCGGGGTGTGTGCGATCGCAGGCAGGAAGTCCTGCACCGCGCGGGCCTTGCGCTGTGAGCTTGCCGGGAGGGAGGTGTCGCAACTGGCGCGATAGTCGTAGAAGGCATTGAGTGACAGCGCGTCGATGAGCCGCGCGGCGCCCGCGCAGCCCTGGCAGCAGAAGCTGTGCAGCGTGCCGCCGATCAGCGCCTCGCAGCGCTCGGCTTCGGACACAGGCGCCTGGCAGTGGTGGCAAAGGCTTGTGCGGACCTTGTCGAGCATCAGAACCTCACTGTCGCCACCGGGGTGACGACGCGCTGGCGCAGGCGCCAGTCATTGTCCGCCCCGCGCAATTCCAGGTACCAGAC
>CAYQBR010000070.1:0-6093 GCA_964415735.1 uncultured Klebsiella sp.
TCAGCGCCAGCGTGGGCACCTTCCCCGATCTGCGCTACAGCCCGCGCATCCAGACCCTGGAGGCGTTCGAGGCGGTGGTGATTGACGGTGAACTGACCAGTGGCGGCATGGTGTCCTTCGACAGTTCGCTGGAAGACGCCGACGCCGAGGCCATTCGCCAGTACGTGATCTCCCAGGCCCACGTGGCCCTGGAAGCCCAGCGACGCTGAGTCGACATGCGCTCGGCCCTCAGGGGCCGGGCAACACACGAGAATGGGCGCTGCCGCAGGGGAGCGCCCATTTTTGTTGCAGGTCCGAAAACGGCCAGTGCAGCGTGCGGACGCTGTGCTATGGTGCCCCTCAGATCAACCAGCGGCAGAGAGTGTGGCGACGTGCAATGGCATCCAGAGGAATTCGAGCGGGCGCGTCTGGCCCGTGACCCGCATTTCGACGGGCGCGTCTTCATCGGGGTGCTGACCACCGGCATCTATTGCCGCCCCGTCTGCCCCGCGCGCATTCCCCGGCGCGAGAATATCCGTCTCTATGCCAGCGCCGCAGCCGCGGCCGCAGCAGGCTTCCGGCCCTGTCTGCGCTGTCGCCCCGAGTCTGCGCCAGGCACCCCCGCCTGGCTGGGGACGTCCCACACCGTGGCGCGGGCCCTGCAGCTGCTGGCCCAGGGCGTGCTGGACGAAGGCGGCATGCCGGCTCTGGCGCAGGCCGTCGGCGTGGGCGAACGGCAGCTCGCGCGGCTGTTCCAGACCCATCTCGGCGTGTCCGTGGTGACGGTGGCCAGGACACAACGTCTGCAACTGGCCAAGAAACTCATCGACGAGACCGATCTGCCCATGGCGAGTGTCTGTTTCGCTGCCGGATTCAGCAGCATCCGCCGCTTCAATGCCGTGTTCGCCGAGGTCTATGGCCGCACCCCGCTGTCCCTGCGCAGGACGCGCCCGGCGTCCGCCACGGCCGCTGCGCCGCCCACCTCCCTCACGCTGCGTCTGCAGTACCGCCCGCCCTTCGACTGGGCGGCCATGCTCGACTATCTGCAGCGGCGTGCCATCCCGGGCGTGGAGTGGGTGACGCGGGACAGTTATGCCCGCAGCCTGATGCTGGAGGGGGACGTGGCCTTCCTGCAGGTGCAGTTCCTGCCAGGCACGCATCAGGTGCTCGTCCACCTGCACGGCCCGCAGATCCGCTCGCTCGCCCAGGTGCTGGAACGGGTGCGCGTGATGTTCGATCTCAAAGCGGTGAGTGCGGATGTCGACGCGCATCTCGCGCAGGACCCGCGCCTGCAGCCGCTGGTGGCGGCGTATCCTGGCACGCGTGTGCCGGTGGCGTGGAATGGGTTCGAGGTGGCCGTGCGGGCGATTCTCGGCCAGCAGGTGTCGGTGAAGGCGGCCACGACCCTGGTGGCCCGACTTGCGGCGGCGCATGGGCGACCCTGCACGGCGCCTGCGGCGCTGCCCCTGACGCATCTGTTCCCCGAGCCGGCGGCGCTGGCCGAGGCGACGCTCGACGGTCTGGGCATCACGGCGCGGCGCATCGCGGCCATTCAGTCCCTGGCCCGGGCCGTGCAGGCGGGCGAGCTGCGTTTCGATGGCAGCATGGCGACGGCGCAGTTCGTGACGCGCATTCAGCAGATTCCCGGCATCGGCCCGTGGACGGCGCAGTACATTGCCTTGCGGGCACTCAATGACGCCGATGCCTTTCCGCACGCCGACCTGATCCTGCTGCGCGCTGCGGCGCTGCCAGGCGAGACGCTCGATCCGGCCGCACTGCTGGCGCTGGCCGAGCGCTGGCGCCCCTGGCGTGCCTATGCGGTACTGCTGCTCTGGCGTCACCATGCCGACGGCGCGGCCACGGCACGCATTCCCACTGTCACAGGAGACTGACATGCCCCTTCACTACACCTACACGCCCTCGCCGCTGGGAGACCTGCTGTTGGCCGGTCAGGGCGAGACACTGAGCTTCATCGGCTTCCCGGAGGGCAAGGCACGCATGCGACATCAGGATGTCTGGTTGCCCGACGACACTGCGTTCCGCGCGGCGAAGCAGCAGTTGCGAGCGTATTTCGCGGGCGAACTGCTGGACTTCGACCTGCCGCTGGCGCCTGTCGGCACGCCGTTTCAGCAACAGGTCTGGCAGGCGCTGCGGTCCATTCCCTACGGGCAGACACGCAGTTATGGGGAGATCGCGGTTCAGGTGGGAAGGCCGCTGGCCAGCAGGGCGGTGGGGGCCGCCAACGGGCGCAATCCGCTGCCCATCGTCATCCCCTGTCATCGGGTGATCGGGGCGTCGGGAAGTCTTACTGGGTTCGGTGGAGGCCTGCAGGCCAAGTCCCTTCTGCTGCGGCTGGAGCAGCGCCATGCACCGTTCAGGCTGGAAGCGTGAGCGGCCACGTGGCACTGTTCAGTCGGCCCGCTGGCGCTGGCGCCGGCGGCGCAGATCCCGCACCACGGTGACGAGGATGGTCAGTGTGGTGAGCGGCAGAACGAACCACACCATCATGGCACTGAAGGCATTCAGCAGGTCGTGATGCGTGGACGCGAAGATCAGGTAAGTGGTGTAGAGCACGTAATAGCCCAGCAGAACCCCACCCTCCCAGCGGCTGATCACGCCCTCGGTCAAGAAGATCGGCAGGCAGGCGAAGGCCACGGCCAGCATGATGGGCAGATCAAAGGCGATGGTGGAGTCAGCCACGGCGATACCGGACGGTGCCACGACACTGGCCACCCCCAGCACTGCCATCAGGTTGAAGATGTTGCTGCCCACCACATTGCCTACCGCGATGTCGCGTTCGCCCCGCAGGGCCGCCACGATGGAAGTCACCACCTCCGGCATCGAGGTGCCGGCCGCCACGATGGTGAGGCCGATCACCAGTTCACTCACACCCAGGTATTGCGCGAAGGTGATGGCCGACTCCACCAGCCAGCGCGATCCCAGCACCAGCAGGCCAAGCCCGCCGAAGACCAGTCCCAGATTGAGCAGCCAGCGCGGATTGTTGACGGCATCCGCCAGTTCCTCGGGGTTCTCGCAGGCGGCCGCGGCGGCGTCGGCGGCGGCATTGTCACGCCGGCTCTGCCGGATCAGGTACAGCACGTAGCCGATCAGGGTCGCCACGAAAAGCAGGCCGTCGATGCGGGAGATGGCGCCATCCAGGGCCATCAACACCGTCACGAGGGACAGCACGATCATCAGGGGGACATCCAGGCGGATCAGTTGCTTCGACACCACCAGCGGCGTGATCAGGGCCGAAATCCCGAGAATGAACAGCACGTTGAAGATGTTGCTGCCCACCACGTTGCCGATGGCGATGTCCGCCTGGTCGACCAGCGCGGCCTTGATGCTGACGGCCATTTCCGGCGCGCTGGTGCCAAAGGCCACCACGGTCAGGCCGATGATGAGAGGCGATACCCGGAAGGCCGCTGCCAGGCGAGATGCGCCCTTGACCAGGGCGTCGGCGCCCACAATCAGCAGCACCAGTCCGGCAATGAAGAGGATGATACTCATGAAACCTCGCAATCACGGTGGCCCGGGCCCGGGCGCTAGACGGCGGTAAGTTAATCCGCCGCATACCCCGAAGCAAAGCCTTTCCCGGGAAAATTTGCGGCAGGACAAGATTGTTGGCAATGCCTATAATCCGCGCACTTTTTCCGTCTCCCTTCAGGCTGCCCAGGCACATCATGGCTGTAAAAAAGATTCGTGACGGCCTGGCCCTGTTCCGAGAGGCGCTTGCCGGCAGTTCCACACTGAACTACACCGAGGGCTCCATCGCCCGCGTCACCTTCCTGCTGGCCGTGCCCATGATTCTGGAGATGGCGATGGAGTCCGTGTTCGCCATCGTGGACATTTTCTTCGTCGCCGGTCTGGGCGCCCAGGCGGTGGCCACAGTCGGGCTCACCGAAGCCGTGCTCTCGCTGCTGTATGCCGTTGCCATCGGTCTGGCCATGGGCACCACGGCCATGGTGGCGCGCCGCATTGGCGAGGACAACGCCGCGGGTGCCGCCTTCGCGGCCGGTCAGGCCCTGTGGATGGGCGTCTTCGTCTCGGCCTTTGTCGGCATTGTCGGCTACTTCTACGCCGGGCGTATCCTGGGCCTGATGGGGGCGGATGCCGAGGTGGTCGCCATGGGCACCAGCTACACGCAGATCATGCTCAGTGGCTGCTTCACCATCGTGTTCCTGTTTCTGAACAACGGCATCTTCCGAGGCGCCGGCGATGCCAGCATCGCCATGCGCTCGCTGATCCTCGCCAACGGCATCAACATCGTGCTCGACCCCTTCCTCATCTATGGCTGGGGGCCCTTTCCCGACATGGGCGTGACCGGTGCAGCCGTGGCCACCAACATCGGCCGCGGGGTGGGCGTGCTCTATCAGCTGTATTACCTGTGCGCGCACAACCGGCGCATTCGGGTGGGCCTGCAGGACCTGGTCATCAAGCTCGGGGTGGTGTTCGCCCTGATCCGCATCTCGCTGGGTGGCATCGCCCAGTTCCTGATCGCCACGGCCAGCTGGGTGTTCCTGATGCGTCTGGTGTCCGAGTACGGCAGCGAAGCAGTGGCCGGCTACACCATCGCCGTGCGCATCATGATGTTCGTGATCCTCCCGGCCTGGGGGCTGAGCAATGCCGTGGCCACGCTGGTGGGACAGAACCTCGGGGCCGGCAAGGTACAACGTGCGGTGGATACCGTCTGGCAGGTGGCGAAGTACAACGTGGGCTACATGATGGCCGTGGCGGTGGTGCTGATCCTGTTCCCGGCCACCATCATGGCCTGGTTCACCACCGAGCCGCAGGCAGCCGCCTATGGCATCGACGCCCTGCGCATCATGAGCTACAGCTTCGGCTTCATGGCCCTGGGCATGGTGGCCGTGCAGGCCTTCAATGGGGCCGGGGACACCATGACGCCCACCTGGATCAACGGCTTCTGTTACTGGATCGTGCAGATTCCTGTGGCCTATCTGCTCGCGACAGCCTTGCAGATGGGCCCTTACGGGGTGTTCTGGTCCATCTTCCTCGCGGAGATCCTGATTGGGGTGGTAGGGGTGTTCTACTTCATGCGCGGCAGCTGGAAGACCCGGGTAGTCTGAGCCCCCGGCTGCGCGTTGTGCCGCTTCGCCGCTTTGCTGTAAGCTCGCGGCTCGCGGAAAAACCAGATGACAGAGGCATCGTCATGCAGAGCGGTCAGCAGCACATCATCACCCAGGTTCTCGAATGGCTCGTGCACGAGCGCCCCGTGTGGCTGTGCACCATCCTGCGCACCTGGGGGTCCTCGCCGCGTCCCATCGGTTCGATGATGGCGTGCACGCTCGACGGCGAGATCGCCGGCTCCATCTCCGGTGGCTGCATCGAGGAAGACTTCCTGGTGCAGCTGCGGGACGGCAGCCTCAAGTCTCGCTACGACACCGAGGGCCGGCCCTTCGTCGTCAAGTACGGCATCACGGCCGAGCAGGCCGCGCGTCTGCGGCTGCCCTGCGGCGGACAATTGCATGTGCTGCTGGAGTACCTCGCCCCCGGTCCGCAATTGCGGCAGGTGTTCACCGAACTGGTGGAGCGCCTGGACGGCCATCAGCGCGTGAGTCGCCGCGTGGACCTGCACAGCGGCCGCATCACGGTGGAACACCAGGAAGCCGCCGATGCCGTGGTGCTCACCGACGACGTGCTGCTGCACAGCCTCAGTCCGCGCTACAAGCTCTTGCTGCTGGGGGCGGGGGATGTTGCGCGCTACGTGGCCGAAATGGCGCTGGCGCTGGAATACGAGGTCACGCTGTGTGACCCGCGCCCCGACTACCTGGGCAACTGGCATGTGGAAGGGGTGCATGTCACGGCCGAGCTGCCCGACGATGTGGTGCGGGAGCATTTCAGCGACCCTTACAGCGGTGTGATCGCGCTGGCCCATGATCCACGCGTGGACGACATGGCCCTGATGGAAGCCTTGAAGACCCAGGCCTTCTATGTGGGCGCCATGGGGTCCGACCGCACCTCGGCCAGTCGCCGCGCGCGTCTGCCCGAGCTGGGGCTGAGTCAGGAAGAGATTGCGCGTCTGCATGCGCCCATCGGTTTGCCGATCGGCAGCAAGACGCCGGCGGAGATCGCCATCTCCGTGATGGCGCAGGT
>CAYQBR010000071.1:0-6067 GCA_964415735.1 uncultured Klebsiella sp.
CGATCACCAGCACCAGCAGCAGCGCGGTGGCGAACACCAGCGGGCGGGCCGCCTCCACGTTCGGGCTCTGGAAGCCCACGTCGTAGATGTGAAAACCCAGATGCATGAACTTCTGGTCCAGATGGAAGTAGGGGTAGTTGCCATCCACCGGCAGCGCCGGTGCCAGCTTCACCACCCCCACCAGCATCAAAGGAGCCACTTCTCCCGCAGCGCGTGCCACGGCCAGGATCAAGCCAGTCATCATGGCCGGACTCGCCATGGGCAGCACGACACGCCACAGGGTCTCGAACTTGGTGGCACCCAGCGCCAGGCTGCCTTCGCGCAGGCTGCGCGGAATGCGGGCCAGACCTTCTTCTGTGGACACAATCACCACGGGCACCGTCAGCAGGGCCAGGGTCAGCGAGGCCCACAGCAGCCCCGGAGTACCGAAGGTCGGCGCAGGCAGGGCTTCGGGGTAGAACACCTGGTCGACTTCCGCGCCCACGAAGTAGATGAAGAAACCGAGGCCGAACACGCCGTAGACGATGGAGGGCACACCCGCCAGATTGTTCACGGCGATGCGGATGACGCGGGTGACCAGACCCTGCCGCGCATACTCACGCAGGTAGACGGCAGCGACCACACCGAACGGCGTCACGAAGACGGACATCAGCAGCACCATGACCACGGTGCCGAAGATGGCCGGGAAAATGCCACCTTCCGTGTTGGCCTCGCGCGGCTCGTCGGAAAGGAATTCCCACAGCTTGGAGCCGTAGGTGGCCAGCTTGCCGCCCAGGTGCATGGCATTGGGCTGATAGGCCCGCACGATCTCGGATACGGCGATCTCCGTCTCCTGATCGTTCATGGCCACCATCACCACCGTATCGCGTTCGCTTGCCTCATGAAGTGCATTGAGGCGCGTCTGCATCTCTTCGTACTGGGCGTCCCACTGGGCACGCTCCGCCGCAATCGCGGCGAGCGCCTCGGGCGTGGCTTCGCCACGCAGCTCCAGAGCACGTTCCTGCAGACGCAGACGCTCGATGGCGTAGTTGACCTCGCCGATCTCGTCCTTTTCCAGCGCGGCGATCTCGTCGTGCAGGGCGAGTGCGCGCGCAATGCGCGGCTGCAGAGCCTGCCAGGCCGCCGTGTCCTGCTCATTGGCAGGATCGCTGACAGCCACAGTCGCACCCGCCTCGTGCACTTCCTTCACATAGCCGTAGAAGTGCCCCCACTCGCGACGCTCGAAGGTGGTGAGGTGTCGGGGATAGCGAATGTCGCTCAGATAGTCGGACAGCAGCCAGGTGTAGTCGCTCTCGTTGAGATCGCGGTTGCCGATCTTGACCAGTTCACGCTCGTGATAGGGCTGGTCGGCAGACACGGGGATGCCGGAGGAAATGATGCGCTCGGCGCTCACCACTTCGCTGTTGACGCGCTCGCCGATGATCTGGCGCACGAGCGGCTCGCCCTCGCTCACAGGCTGGGAATACTGCGCCAGCATGATGTCCTTGGGCCAGAAGTGGCCCAGGCCGTTGTAGGCCAGCAACAACAGCAGGCCCACCGTCATGATGATGCTGATGGCCACTGCGCCGGCATTGACCCAGATCCATGGCGTGCCGCTGGCAAAGAATTTCTGGAAATTGTTCTTCATAGATTGCTGTACTTGCGTCGCAGACGCTGCCTCACGATTTCAGCCAGGGTGTTGACGACAAACGTGAACATGAACAGCACCAGCGCGGCCAGGAACAGAATGCGGTAATGCGTGCTGTCCACCTCGGACTCGGGCACCTCCACCGCGATGTTGGCCGCCAGCGTGCGCATGCCTTCGAAGATGTTGATGTCCATGATGGGGGTGTTGCCCGTGGCCATCAGCACGATCATGGTTTCGCCCACCGCACGACCCATGCCGATCATCAGGGCCGAGAAGATGCCCGGGCTGGCAGTCGCCAGAACGACGCGACTGAGAGTCTGCCAGGGCGTGGCACCCAGGGCGAGTGAGCCATAGGTCAACTGCTTGGGTACCGTGAAGATCGCATCTTCGGCGATGGAGAAAATGGTCGGGATCACGGCGAAGCCCATGGCCAGCCCGACCACCATGGCATTGCGCTGATCGTAGGGAATACCCAGGTCATTGGTGATCCAGACGCGCATGTCGCCACCGAAGAACATCTGTTCCATGGGCGAGGCCAGCAGGAAGGCCAGCAGCACGCAGAGCAGGATCACGGGAATCAGGATGGCCGCTTCCCAGCCATCGGGCACGCGGAAACGCACTTCCTCGGGCAGACGCGTCCAGACATAGGCCGCCACGAGGGTTCCCGTGGGCACCAGCACCAGCATGCTGAAGATCCCCAGCAGATTGTTCTCGAGGAACGGCGCCAGCCAGAGACCGGCGAGGAAGCCCAGCACCACGGTGGGCAAGGCCCCCATCAGCTCGATCAGCGGCTTGACGTTCTGACGCATGCGCGGCGCCATGAAATAGCCGGTGAAGATGGCACCGCAGACCGCCAGCGGCGCAGCCAGGATCATGCCGTAGAACGCTGCCTTGAGCGTGCCGAAGGCCAGCGGGGCCAGACTGTACTTGGGTTCGAAATCATTGTTGGCGGCGGAGGACTGCCAGATGTGTTCCGGTTCCTGGTAGTTCTCGTACCACACCTCGGACCAGAACGCCTCCCAGGAAACTTCGGGGTGGTGATTCAACACGCTGTGCATCACATAGCTGCCATCGGCCTGTTCGATCAGCAGACCGTCACCGCGGGCTGCCACGGCTATGGCACGGGGCGCGCCGCTGGCCAGCTGCTGGTAGGCCACTTCGCGATGCGCGGTGGCGTTGTAGATGCCGATGTAACCCTCGTCGTTCGCCATGACGAAGTTCTTGCGACGCTGCTCGGAACTCAGGGCCACCACGCGGCTGCGGGCATCGAAATCACGCACCTTCTCCAGCGCGAAGCTGCCGTCGCGGCGCACCAGGAACCACTGGGCAATGCTGCCCTCGGAATCCCCCACCAACAGCGAGATGCCGCCCAGCAGGAAAGTCACTTCAGTCAGCTGACCGGGCGCTTCCACCAGCAACAGTTCCTGCGTCACCACGGGGGTGCCATTGCTGAAGGCCGGCTGGATGTCGACGACGCTCACGCGGCCAGAAGCCCCGATGGCGAACAGCCAGCGGCGGTTCACGTCCAGGTGCAGTTGATCCACACTCGGCACCAACCCGTTGAGGGTGGCGAGTTCGGTTTCCCACTGGGCACCACCGCCCCCGAAGGAGGAGAGCAGGCTGGTTTCGCGACGGGCCCGCAACAGACTGACATCGCCGGTGGCGCTGCTGCCGGCCAGCATCAGCTCGTTCCTGCTGGAGCGCAGGCTCAGGCGCGATACGGCATCACCCTCGAACAGATCAAACGCTTCCTCGCCAAAGGGATAACTGATGGCAGGGCTCACCACGCGGGCATTGTCGGGCCCGAAGCTTTCGTCATAACCGTACTGCGCCAGCAGCACCTGCCCCCCGGACAGCCCGAGCGCGAAGATGCCGCTGACATCGGTGTCCAGCGCGAAGCTGCTGATGCTCTGCCCCTGTGGCACGGGCAGTGCAATGCGCCCGATCTCGGCGCCATCGTCCGTGCTGAAATAGACCATCTGCCCGTCACTGCCCAGACGCATGCCCACTTCCAGACGCTCTTCCAGCGCAAGATGCAGCACCTCGCTGGACTCTTGCGTCTGCAACTCGAAGCGACTGTGCTCGGTGATGTAGGCCCCGCGGAACAGGGGCATCACTTCATAGATCAGGTACAGAAAGATCGTGAGGATGGCGGCAATCACACCCAGACCACCGATGGCGATCAGGACGGCAGCCAGCTTGTCCTTGAAATGACGAAAACGACGGTGTGAAACGACCGCGGCAGAAGCTGCGAATGCTGCTCCTGCCGCGGTGGATGTGGCCTTTGCAGGCGTGACAATGGGCTCTTGATTCATGAGGTGCGAGTCTATTGGGCAAATATGACAGTTTGATGACAGCGCAGGCGCGCGCCGAAACGGCGCCACTGGCAGCAGCGCCGTTCACCCGCAATCAGAGTCCGAGCGCTTCGTAGGTCGCCTCAACCACATTGGCCGGCAGCGGAATGTAACCGTCCTTGAGCACCACTTCCTGACCAGCCTTCGACAGCACCAGCTTGACGAACTCCTGCTCCAGGGGTGCCAGCGGCTTGTTCGGCTCCTTGTTCACGTACACGAGCAGGAAACGGGCAAGCGGGTAATCGCCGGCCAGGGCATTCTCGGGCGTGGCGGCGAAGAACTCGTCACCGGCTTCGCGTGCCAGCGGCAGCGACTTCACGCTGGACGTGGTGTAGCCGAGTCCGGAGTAGCCGATGCCGTTGATGGAAGTGCTGACGGACTGCACTACTGACGCGGAGCCCGGCTGCTCGTTCACGGAATTCTTGAAGTCACCGGTGCACAGTGCGGTTTCCTTGAAGTAACCGTAGGTGCCGGACACGGAATTGCGACCGAACAGTTGCAGGTCGCGGCGCTCCCAGGCCCCGGTCAGGCCGAGCTGGCCCCAGTTCTCGATCAGCTGATCGTGACCGCAACGCAGGGTGGACGAGAAGATCGCATCGACTTGCGCCATGGTGAGGCCTTCGATGGGATTGTCCTTGTGCACGAACACGGCCAGTGCGTCGATGGCGACAGGGATGGCCGTGGGCTTGTAGCCGTACTTGTTCTCGAAGGCCTCGATCTCGTTGTCCTTCATCTCGCGGCTCATCGGCCCCATGTTGGCAGTGCCTTCGGTGAGCGCGGGCGGCGCAGTGGAAGAACCGGCGGCCTGGATCTGGATGTTCACGTTAGGGTAGAAGCGCTTGAATTCCTCGGCCCACAGGGTCATCAGGTTGGCCAGAGTGTCGGAGCCCACGCTGGAGAAATTGCCCGAGACGCCGCTGGCGCGCTCGTAGTCGGGCAAGCCTGGGTCGACATCGGCGGCGAATGTCATGGCGCTGCACAGGGCACTGAACAGCAGGGCCAGGGGCTTCATCGTGTATCTGAGGGTCATCGTGCGTCTCCGGGGGTGAGGACATGCAAGGGTCGTTGTGATGGCGCCACTATAAGTCGTCTCTATGACAGAAATATGACAAGGCTGACACCCGGACCGCGGCTTGCAGTCATCCATCTGTCACTTTTTTCCCGGAGGCCCTCATGTAGAATGCCGGCAAACCACTGCTGGAATAATGAGCAAGCGCATGAGCACGAAAGTGACAGTGATTCACTCGGACGACGATCTCCCGATTGCCAGCGACATCCCGAACCCGCCGCTGCCAGACTTCGAAGACAGCAACGCCGTGCCGGACACCATCGCCACGGCCGAGTCATCACTCGCCCGCGCCGAGGAAGCCGCGGCGGTAGATCTGGACAACAGCGCGCTGTATCTCAATCGCGAGCTCAGTTATCTGCAGTTCAACCTTCGTGTGCTCGATCAGGCACGCAATCCGCGCCACCCACTGCTGGAGCGGTTGATGTTCCTGCTGATCTTCAGCTCGAATCTCGACGAATTCTACGAGATCCGCATCTCGGGCCTGAAGAAGCAGCTGGAATTCGGCCGCCAGCGGCCCGGCCCCGACGGCAAGTATCCCGACGAGGTGCTGCGCGAGATCAATCAGCAGGTGCGCGTGGCGCTGACCGAACAGTACCGCATCCTCAACGAGGATCTCTTCCCGTCGCTGGCACAGCAGAACATCCGCTTTCTGTACCGCAACGAATGGAACACGGCACTGACCGTGTGGGCACGCGACTACTTCCGCGACGAGGTGCTGCCCGTCATCAGCCCGCTGGGGCTGGACCCGGCGCACCCTTTCCCTCGTCTGGTGAACAAGAGCCTCAATTTCATCCTGTCCCTGGAGGGCAAGGATGCCTTCGGTCGGGACAGTGGCCTGGCGATCGTGCCGGCGCCGCGCTCCCTGCCTCGCTTGATCAAGGTGCCGCGCGAGATCGTGCCCGAGGGCGACAACTTCGTCTTTCTGTCGTCGATCATCCACGCCCATGTGGAAGAGTTCTTCCCCGGCATGCGGGTCAAGGAATGCCACCAGTTCCGCGTGACGCGCAACTCCGACCT
>CAYQBR010000072.1:0-5829 GCA_964415735.1 uncultured Klebsiella sp.
CGCCCCCGCCGCTTCTCTCGACTGTCACTGCCACTGCTGACCCTCCTGCTCGCCTTCACCCAGGCCGCCCCCGCACTTGCGGTACCGGTGGACGCCCTGCCGGTCTCCACTGCAGTGCCTGGCGGCGTGGCCGTGCTGCCCACGGGCATGCAGGCCGTCTCCGCCCACTACCGCGAGTCGCGCGTGCTGCTGGCGGAAGTCGACGGCCTGCAGTACGCCGTGGTCGGAATTGCGCTGTCAGCGTCGCCGGGCACGCATGCGCTGGTACTGCGCGATGCGGCGGGCAACAGCCGCTCACTGGCCTTCACGGTGACTGACAAGCAGTATGTGGAACAGCGGCTGACCATCACCAACGAGCGCCAGGTGAATCCCAACAACGAGGACATGGTGCGCATCAATCGGGAGAGCGCCGAGATGAACGCCGCCTTCGGTCGCTGGGACGAGTCGCTGCAGCCGGTGCTGCGCATGCGTGCCCCCACCGAGGGCGTGCGCAGCAGCTCCTTCGGCCTGCGCCGCTTCTTCAACGAGCAGCCCCGCGCGCCGCACTCCGGCATGGACATCGCCGCGCCCGAGGGCACCCCCATCGTGGCCCCGGCGCCCGGAGTGATCGTGGCCACCGGGAACTACTTCTTCAATGGCAATACCATCATCCTGGATCATGGCCACGGCTTGATCAGCCTCTACTGCCACATGAACACCATCGACGTGACCGTGGGCCAGCGGGTGGAAACCGGCCAGCAGATCGGCGCGGTCGGGCAGACGGGGCGTGTCACCGGGCCGCACCTGCACTGGAGCATCAATCTGAACAATGTGCGGGTGGACCCGGCGCTGTTTCTCGTCGATTGAACAAAACGTAAACAGCCCAATTCTTGCCCTCGCTTTTGCTACTTTTTTGACCAGTGCTCCGGTAGATTGGCGGCGTTTCCAGTCGGTGCGCCCCTGCCTCAGTCGGCGCGCCAGTCTTCGCTGCCAGGACTCTTCACTCGATGCCCGGATTCGAACTCTTCTTCCTGCTGCTCGCCGGTCATGCCACCGCGGACTTCGTCCTGCAGCCGGAAGCCATGGCCCGGGGCAAGAATCGCCACAGTGACATTCATCGCGTCAAATCCGACGGCTTCCCCCGCTGGTACTACTGGCTGAGCGCGCACGCGCTGGTGCACGGCGGCATGGTGTACCTGATCACCAACAGCCTGCTGCTGGGCGTGATCGAAACCGTCTCCCACTGGGTCATCGATTCGGCCAAGTCCGAGGGCGTGATCAATTTCCACCAGGATCAGGGCCTGCATCTGGGCTTCAAGGTCGGGTACCTGTTCGCCGTTTGAACAGCCTGCTCGTTGGTTTGCCTGGCGAATTCTTTTATAGTGCCCCTTCGTTTCCACGTCCTCGCGGGTGCCTGCCCGCGCAGCCACAGGTCGCCAATCGATGAACAAACGTGAAGAACAACGCCGGATCCGTGAAGCCAAGCAGCGCTCTGCCGAGCAGAGTACCGCCCGACAGAAGCTGATCAGTCGCATCGCCATGATGGTGCTGGCGCCGCTGCTGGTGATCCTGGTGCTCTACGCTCTGCTCTCTCAGGGCCCGACCTATTCGCCGATCGAGATCGCCGAGACGGACCACACCCGTGGCAACAGCCAGGGCGTCAAGCTGGTGGTGTATGCCGACTTCCAGTGCCCGGCCTGCGCCAATGAACACATGCTGCTCGCGCAAGCCTGGAATTCCATCAGTGACCGCACCCAGATGGTGTTCCGGCATTACCCGCTGACCGGCACCCACCCGCACGCCTGGCGTGCCGCCACCTATGCGGAAGCCGCAGGGCGTCAAGGCAAGTTCTGGGAAATGTACGACCTGCTGTTCATCAATCAGGCTTACTGGTCCGGGCTGTCCGACGTGGACGCCGAATTCGAGGGCTATCTGACGCAATTGGGGCTGAATCTGGAACAGGCCCGCGCGGACCTGGAAGATGAAACGCTGATCGAGAAGATTCGCAGTGACCAGCGCAGCGGCACCCGCTCGGGTGTGCGCGCCACGCCGACCCTGTTCGTGGAGGGCCGGCTGGTGCCGACACCGCGCACGGTGTCTGAACTGGTGAGTCTGATCGACGGCGCCGTCGCGTCCTGATCAGAACCCGCACAGCGCGGCGAAACGCCGCAACACTCCGCTCGCTGCCGGCGTCTCCTGCACGTCGCGCAGCAGCGCCTCGACATCGAAACCCTCCGCCTGCAGCGCCTGCTGCCGCTCCCGCACATAGGTCCGCATGACCTCGGCCGAGAACTCCGGATGAAACTGCACGCCCCAGGCACTGGCGCCCACGCGATAGGCCTGGTGCCTGTCGTGGACACTCGACGCCAGCAGGGTGGCTGTCGGCGGCAGTTGCAGCACCGACTGGGAATGCGTGGTGTGCGCGGCGAAAGTGGCTGGCAAGGCGCCCAGCAGCACGTCCGCACAGGCTGACGGCGCCAGCGCGACCGGCACCGTGCCGATCTCGCGGCCCTGCGGGTGATAGTCCACACGACCGCCGCAGGCATGGGCGAGCAGTTGATGCCCATAGCAGATGCCCAGCACCGGCAGCTCGCACGCCAGCGCCTCACGCAGCCACTGCGCGGCGACCTCGTTCCACGGCGCCCCGTCGGTCAGCATCGCCGGCGAGCCGGTGATCACGACTCCCGCCACCTCGGCAACGCCCGGCAAGGGCTGCCCCCGCGCCACATGGCGGATGCTCAGCTGCGCGGACGTCAGACCAAGACCCGCCTCGATCCAGTCCTCGAAATCCTCGCCACGGGCTCGCAAGGGAGCGAGGGTCTCGCCAGTCTTCATGATCAACACAGGCTTGGTCATTTTCCGTTCAACTTTTCTAGACAGAGTGCGTGCAAGGAGTATGATGCAGTTGCTGATCGTTTTTTAACCAAAAAACAACATCCATAAAGGGAGTTAGACGATGACAGACTTCATAGAAGGTCTCGCCGAGGAATGCCAGGCCTTTGCCTGGTTCCTGCTGCGCGTGCTCAGCAGCGCGATGTTCATGACCCACGGCTGGGCCAAGCTCTACGGCGAGAACGCGCAGCCCATGCTGGGCGGCATGGACTTCTTCGGCATCGATCTCGGCATCAACATGCTGTGGATCGCCGCCGTGATCGAACTGTTCGGCGGGGCGCTGCTCGTGCTCGGACTCTTCACCCGCATCGTCGCCCTGCTGGCCGCCATCCTCATGGTGATGGCGTATGTGACGGCGCATGCCGCGTGGTTCCCCACCATCAACAATGGCGAACTGGCGGCCATGTACTTCATGGTGTATTTCCTGATCTTCGCCCGCGGACCCGGCCCGGCAAGCCTCGACTCCCGCCTGTTCGGCCGCGAGTAGACGCCGTCGGGGCTAGGCCTTCACGATGCGGATGTTCGCCCAGGCGAACAGCAGCGTCATGAACGGGCTGATCAGGCAGAACAGCGCCCAGGGCGCGTAGCTCAGCGTGGCCACCCCCAGCACGCCGGCATGGAACGCCCCACAGGTGTTCCATGGCACCAGCACCGAGGTGACGGTGCCGCAGTCTTCCAGCGTGCGACTCAGATTCTGCGGCGCCAGCCCCCTTTCCTTGTAGGCCCGGGTGAACATGCGTCCAGGCACCACAATGGCGAGATACTGATCCGAGGCCGAGACATTGGTCAGCAGACAGGTGCCCGCCGTGGCCGTCACCAGGCCCCCGGTGCCACGCACGCGGCTGATCAGGGTGTGCGTGATCTTCTGCAGGAAGCCCGAGGCTTCCATCACCCCGCCGAAAGCCATGGCGGTGATGATCAGCCAGATCGTGTCCAGCATGCCGGCCATGCCGCCGGAGGTCAGCAGTTCATCCAGCACCGCATTGCCACTCGCCACCCCGATCTCGCCATAGATCGCCTGCATGATGACCTGGTAGATGTTGCCGTAGGTGGCGGTCAGCTCCTGCAGCAGCGGATACTGCAGCAGCAGCGCGGCGGCGATGCCCAGCAGCACCCCAACGAACAGCGCCGGCAGCGCGGCCACTCGCTTGACGATCAGGTAGATCACCACGGCCGGCACGATGAGCAGAAACGGGCTGAGCGAAAAATTCTCCGCCAGCAGGGCCTGGGTCTCGGCCGTGGTGCTCTCGTGGGCGTCGGGCGTGCCCAGCACGAAGCCGATGATGAGATAGGCCGTCAGCGTGATGAGGATGGAGGGAATGGTCGTCAGCGTGAGGTAGCGGATGTGGGTGAACAGATCCACGCCGGTGACGCCCGAGGCCAGATTGGTGGTATCCGACAAGGGCGAGAGCTTGTCGCCGAAATAGGCCCCGGAAATGATGGCGCCCGCCACCAGGCCCGGATTGAAGCCAAGGGTGTAGCCGATGCTGATCAGCGCCACCCCCAGCGTGGCAGAGGTGGACCAGGAACTGCCGATCACGATGGACGCGATGCTGGTGAGTACACAGCAGCTGAAGATGAAGATGGCCGGATTGAAGATCTGCAGACCGTAATAGATCATCGTGGGCACGATGCCGCCGATGAGCCAGGTGCCCACCAGCGCCCCCACCATCAGCAGGATCAGGATGGCCGGCGTGGCGGCGCGGATGTTCTCCAGGATCACTTCCTGGATCACTTCCCAGCGCGTGCCCAGCCGCAGGCTGATGGCGGCTGCCACCGCCGCGGCGATGATCAGTGCCGTCTGATTGGCACCGGAGACCGATTCGTCGCCGTAGATCGCCACGTTGTAACCCAGCAGCACGAACAGCACGGCCAGCGGCAGCAGCGCCAGCCAGAGCGAGCGTTGCTCCTGTACGGGGGCGTCCGTCTCGGCAGCGCCCGGTGTCACGTTCTCCTGCATGCTCTTCTCCACCTGACCAAGGCCCCCGTCATGTCGCGGGAATGAGCGCGGATACTACCCTTATCCCGACTGCATTAAAAAGCCCTGGCTGCAGCATGGCGGTTCCAGACAGCACGGCTCTCGGGCTACTATCCGCGCATTTTCTGAGCATCACACCAAAGGCCCCGCGTGACCACTCTCCCCCATTGCAATGCCATCATGGCCCTGCGCGAGCGCGAACTCGCCAAACCCCACCGCCCCTTCCTGGCTCGCGGCAGCAAGGTCGTGCGCTGCCCCGACTGCCTGCTGCCGCAACGAGGCTGCATCTGCAGCGAGCGTCCGCAGCCGCTGGCCGGCAGTGCGTTCTGCTTCCTGCTTTACTGGGGGGAGGCCTTCAAGCCCACCAACACCGGGCGCCTGGTGGCCGATGTGGTGCAGGACAATCACGCCTTCCTGTGGGACCGCACGCAGCACGACCCGGCACTGCTGGCCCTGCTGGCCGACCCGCGCTACCAGCCCATCGTGGTCTTCCCCAGCCAGTACGCCGAGCCGCAGCGCTGCATCAAGACTCCGGCCGAGCTGCCTGGCATCGCCGCCGGCCGCACGCCGCTCTACGTGATGCTGGACGGCACCTGGCGCGAAGCGCGCAAGATGTTCCGCAGTGCCTATCTGAAGGACTTGCCGGTGCTGGGGATCGAGCCGGAGGAAGGCTCGCGCTATCAATTGCGTGAAGCCGTGCACAAGCATCAGCTGTGCACCGCCGAGGTCGCGGCCGCGGTGCTGGCGCTGGGGGGAGACCTGCCGGCGGCACAGGCCCTGGAGACCTACTTCGAGACTTTCCGCCGCCATTACATCGCCTGCAAGCCCCACATGGTGCTGCGCGAGCAGTCGCCGGACTAGTCGGCCACCTCGACGCGATTGCGCCCCTTGTCCTTGGCCATGTAGAGCGCCCGGTCGGCGCGTTGCAGCAGCGTGTCCAGGGTGTCGCCCTCGCGCAGCGCGGCCACCCCTGCACTCAC
>CAYQBR010000073.1:0-5825 GCA_964415735.1 uncultured Klebsiella sp.
ATACCAGGTGGTTCTTCGCGGTATTGACCGCGATGCGATAAAGCCAGGTGTAGAACGCGCTGTCACCACGAAACAGGTTCAAGGCACGGTATGCCTTGATGAAGGCTTCCTGCGCGACGTCCTCGACTTCATGCGGATCTTTCACGAAACGTGAAATCAGACCTGCCACCTTGTGCTGATAGCGCAGAACCAGCAGGTTGAATGCCGCCTGATTGCCATTGAGCGTGCGCTCAACCAGCTGTTGATCTGTATCCTTGTTCACCGGCCCCGCCTCCCGGCGGAAATTTGCTGCGCATGGCATTGTGCGTACGCATGACGGTAATATAGGCCGCTTTCGACCCATGACAACAGCCAGCTCCCCGCATCACTCCAGGGCATCGACCACCGTGACCATGCGCTTCAACGATAGCACATCTGTTCGTGACTACGACATTCTCGTCATTGGCAGTGGCGCCGCCGGACTGACACTCGCATTGAAGACCGCGGACTTCGCGCGGGTGGCCGTGATCAGCAAGGGGCAATTGAGTCAGGGCGCCACCTACTGGGCCCAGGGCGGCATCGCGGCAGTGCTGGATGACGATGACAGCATCGATGCGCATATCGCAGACACGCTTGTTGCAGGGGCGGGTCTCTGCCACAGGGACATGGTGTCCCATGTTGTGGAAAACAGCAGCGACTGCGTCAAGTGGCTGGTCGAACAGGGGGTCCCCTTCACCACGGTAGACCCGACCGATGCGAAGATTGCGGCGGCACGCGCGCCGCTGCAACCGGACAACCTGGCGCCTTTGCACCTGACTCAGGAAGGGGGGCACAGTCATCGACGCATCATTCACGCCACCGATGCGACGGGTCGCGCAGTGTTCGAGACCCTGGCTGCCAAGGCGCGCCTGCATCGCAACATCGAACTGATCGAGAACGGCGTGGCCATCGATCTGATCACCTCGTCGAAACTCGGCCTGCCGGGTAACCGTTGTGTCGGCGCCTATGTGCTCAACGCACTGACCGGCAATGTGGAGGTCTACAGAGCCCGTTTCGTGGTGCTGGCAACCGGTGGCGCCAGCAAGGCCTATCTGTTCACGAGCAATCCCGACGGCGCGACTGGTGACGGCATTGCCATGGCATGGCGCGCAGGCTGCCGGGTCGCCAACATGGAATTCAATCAATTCCACCCCACCTGTCTGTACCATCCCCACGCCAAGTCCTTCCTGATCACCGAAGCGCTGCGTGGCGAAGGTGCGTGGCTGGAGCTCCCGGACGGTACCCGCTTCATGAGCAGCTTCGACGAGCGCGGGGAGCTTGCCCCTCGCGACATCGTGGCAAGAGCGATTGACCATGAGATGAAGCGACTCGGTTGCGATTGCGTGTTCCTGAACATCACCCACAAGCCTGCAGAATTCATCAAGGAACATTTCCCGACCATTTATTCCAACTGCCTGAAATTCGGCATCGACATCACGCGCGATCGCATTCCTGTCGTGCCGGCGGCGCATTACACCTGTGGCGGCGTCGTGGTCGACAAGCGCAGCCGCACCGATCTGCCGAATCTGTATGCCATCGGCGAGACGAGTTTCACAGGACTGCACGGCGCCAATCGCATGGCCAGCAATTCGCTGCTTGAATGCTTCGTGCTTGCCTTCAGCGCCAGTGAGGACATTCGCGAGAAATTTGCCAGCACGCCACTCGCGGAACACATCCCGGCGTGGGATGACAGCAAGGTGACGCGCTCACGCGAAGAGATCATCGTGGCGCACAACTGGGACGAGCTGCGCCGCTTCATGTGGGCCTATGTGGGGATTGTTCGCAAGGACGAGCGTCTGCAGCGCGCACGCCGACGCATTCAACTGCTGGAGCAGGAGACGGCTGACTATTACAAGCATTACATTGTCAGCAAGGATCTGCTGGAACTGCGCAATCTCGTGCTCGTCTCCCGACTGATCGTGGAGAGCGCCATCGCTCGCAAGGAAAGTCGCGGATTGCACTATTCGGTGGACTACCCCGACACGCTGCCCATCGCACAGGACACCGTGCTGCTGCCCGACAACGCCATCGTCAAGTCGTGATGGCGAACTTTCTTCTCATGCGGCGAGAGCAGCGGCAGAAAACGGGTAGCAGCGCAGCATGGTTCGCAATTGTCGACGCGCGTCAGTGTCGGCGCTGTCCGGCAGAATCAGAACCTGTTCTGACCGCATTTTAGGCTGCCCTTCGTCCCACAGACTGAACTGCAGGATCTGCAAGTGCTCTGTGCAATAGACTCGGGGCTGCAGCGCTGCCTTGTACACGTCCTGTTCGTAGACCAGATACCACTCGTCGTCCATCAGAACCAGCGCACGCGGACCGCGCTGATCGCTGAACCACTGTCGGACAGCGAGAGACAGCGGCACAAACAGCAACAGCGGCAGCAAGGAATACTGCAGCACTATGAGGCAGGCCGCCAGCCCCAGGCCAATCTGCACTGCCTGCAAACGCAAGAGCAGACGTGAGGGCTGCAGGTCAATTCGAAAGGACATGGGAACGAGCCCGTATCAGGTCTACCAGATTCTGCAACCGGGCATCGGGCACGGGCTCCCGCTGCACCAGCCAGGAAAACAGATCCTGGTCCTCTTCTTCCAGCAGTCGCTGATAAAGGCGCTGCTGCTCTTCATGCAATTGGGGCAAGACCTGTTCGACGAACGGCAGCAGCAGCAGATCCAGTTCGCGCATGCCGCGACGACTGTGCCACGCAAGTTTCTTGTACTCAATATCTGATAACATGTGCCAACCTGAAGTGTGTGTCCTTGCACTTCATGATAACTCAAAACCGCCAACTCGACCGGGCACCCCACATGGCCACTACGCTGACTGACCTGAACAACTTCGACCTGCTTGCTGTTTCGGGGGATGAAGCTGCCAAGTTTCTGCAGGGGCAGCTCACATGCGATATCAACAAGGTCTCTCCCACACAGAGCGTGCGCGGGGCCTACTGCGATATCAACGGCAGGGTGATCGCCGACATGCGCGTCCTTGCCAACGGCTCGTCCTTTCTGCTGCTGACGACACGCGGCATGGGCTACTCACTCAAGAAAACGCTCGAGAAATACATCGTCTTCTCGAAGGCAGCCATCAAGATCGAGACATCCTCCTGGGAGCGTTTCGGCGTGTATGGCTCGAGTGCGACGCAAACCCTGCAGGCGATCTTCGAGACGGTTCCGGAAAATGCCGACGGTGTCGCGGTTCAGAACGACTGCCTGCTCATCCGCTTGCCCGATGAGCAGGCGCGCTATGAAATTCTGCTCAGCGCGGACAACGATGACATTCGTGATCAGCTCGAAGACCAGGGCATCACCGATGACCTGGAAGAATGGGAACTCGCGGACATTCGTCAGGGCAGTGTGCACATCACGGCCGACACGCAGGATACCTACACCCCCCAACTGCTGAATTACGACCTCACCGGGGTGATTGATTTCAAGAAGGGCTGCTTCCCGGGCCAGGAGATCGTGGCCCGCATGCATTACCGCGCTCCAGCGAAGAAGCGCCTGTACCGGGCCACCGTCAAAGGCGTGCGTGCTGGCGGCGACTCGATGATCATGGCAGGAAATGAAAGCGTCGGCGAGATCATCAGTGTGGCCATGACGGAATCCGGCCAGTATGAATTGCTGGCAATCCTGCCTTGCGAGCTCGTCGAGCAGAAGACGCCCCTGGAGCTGCGCAATCACCAGGATGACGGGAACGAAGGGCGCGCCGCCAAGGCCACCCTGCAGATACTCGATCTTCCCCTGCCCTCCGCCTGAGCGTCAGTGCAGACTCAGGAACTGCAGGAGAGCATCGAACACCCGGCCTTGTGCCGGGCCCACTCGGGCCTTCGCCCATACAGCGAGACAAAGCGTGGGTCCTCGTCATACGGGCACTGCAGAGCCTGCTGCAGATCGCGCAGCAATCCCAGATCGCCCTGTGCCGCCTGTTCAACCGCCTGCTGCGTCAGATAATTGCGCAACAGAAAGCAGGGATTCATGGCATTCATGCGCGCCCTGCGCTGTATCCAGTCAGAGTCCTGCTGCTCGAGACGTGCCGCGTAGAGTTTTGCCCAGGCATTGATGCGCTGTTGCTGCGCTTCATCGTATGCCGCCTGATCGTAGATGGCGTCACGCACGATATCCGCAAGCACCAGATCCTGCCGTCGATGGTCGAAGTCCGCCAGACGACGGAAGAACAGCGTGTAGTCCGTCTCCTGCGCCTCCAGTATCTGCATCAAGCCCTCGAGTATGGCGTCGTCCTCTTGCTCGCTGCCCGGCAGCAGGCCCGTCTTGGCCAGCATCATGTCTCGCCATTCGCGTTCGTGCAGCGTGGCAAAACGAGTCAGCTCGGCCTCCATGAATTCCCGATTGCCCGTCACCGGAAGCAAGGCATTGGCGAGCTGATAGAGATTCCACTGCACCACGGCAGGCTGCTGTCCGAAGCGGTAGCGACCCATGGCGGCATCCGTGGTGTTGGGCGTCCATTGCGCATCGAAGTTGTCGAGCCAGCCGTAAGGACCGTAATCGATGGTCTGCCCGATGATCGACATGTTGTCCGTGTTCAACACCCCGTGAACGAATCCGGTGCGCATCCAGCCGAGCAGGGTCACACGGGTGCGCTGGCAGACTTCGGCAAACCAGCACGCGTGCAGAGATTCTCGATCCAGTTCACCGCCCAGATGACGCGCCTGCAACTCGGGAAAGTCCGTCGCAATGGTGAAGTCGATCAACTCGCGCAGCAGCTCCCATTCGCCCCGCATGGCGCACAGCTGGAAATGCCCGAAGCGAGTGAAGGAAGGTGCCACGCGGCACACGATCGCTCCGGGTTCTTCTTCGGGATTGCCGTCATAGAACATGTCACGCAGGACTGAATCTCCTGTGATGACCAGGCTCAGTGCGCGTGTCGTGGGCACGCCCAGGAAGTGCATGGCCTCGCTGCACAGAAACTCCCGCACCGAGGAGCGCAGAACCGCTCGGCCATCCGCGCCGCGCGAAAAAGGAGTCGGTCCGGCACCTTTGAGCTGCAGACACTGCGGTTGACCGTCGAGATCAGTCACTTCCCCAAGATTGATGGCGCGACCGTCTCCGAGCTGCCCTGCCCACTGGCCGAATTGATGCCCGCCATAACGTGTGGCATAGGGACGACTCCCTGCAAGCAACCGATTCCCAGCCATGCACTGCAGAAATTCTTCACTGTCGCAGTAGGCGTCCGAAAAGCCCAGTTGCCATGCAAGATCCGTTGACAGGGCCAGCAGCTGCGGCGCACCGACACGTGTCGGCATGACATGCGAGTGCATGAAGCCCGAGACCTGACGCGAGTAATTGCGTGACTCGGGATCCGCGGCAAAACGTTCCAGCCAGCGCGAGCGCACCAGCGGGACTTCCTTGAGTTCAGACGACATGACCTACCCAGCGACCAGCCAGCATGACGGCGCTCCACAGCAACAGGGAAAGCCCTGCACTGACGCGCGCCAAACCTGGCGCGCCATCGCTGCGGGCGCTGCGTAGCATGGCGGGGAGTGCACGAAAATGAAAGAGTGCGATATTGACGCCTGCCAGCAGCAACAGCGCCAGCTTGATCTGGAAGGCGGGATTCTGCACGTGGGCACTGGCCCGCGTGATGAACATGGCCAGACCGGTGACTGTAGCGAACACAAAGGCCCAGGCCGCCCACGGGACCAGTTCACGCACCATGACCTGCACAGGGTAGCGCAAGGCAGCAATACCGAGCACTCGCAGATCCACCATGACAATGGCGCCCAGCATTATGCCCATGCTCAGGACATGCAGGGATTCCATCAGGGGAAACCACGCCGTGGCACCGATCTCTGC
>CAYQBR010000074.1:0-5813 GCA_964415735.1 uncultured Klebsiella sp.
TGTTCTGCGCCGTGGACGCCCACATCAGCTTCGGGCACAGCAAGCATTCCCTGGAGCAGGCGAGCACCTGGCTGCGCGAGCAGGCGGCGCCGGGCGCGGTGGTGCTGACCAACAGCAATTACGTGGCGTATCACAGCGGCCTGGTGGCGGATTACGACAAGGTGTATCGCTACGTGGACCCGACGCTGGTCGACACGGCCGCGCCCGGCACGCTGCTGGCCATGAGCCTGGACCGCGGCATGCAGCAGTGGCTGGACGAACGGGTCACTGCGGGGCAACTGACCCTGCTGGCCGCCTTCCCGCAGCAGGACGGCGCGCCCGACGGGCGTCCCGACTTCGCCATCTATCAGCGGCTCGAGCGCTGAGCCTCAGCGCTCCCAGTCCGGCTCCGGCCGCTTGGTCACCAGCACGCGTTGCATGATCAGGTATTCCAGATCGGAGCCGAAGAACAGATTCAGCGCATCTTCCGGGGAACACACCAGCGCCTCGCCCGGCCGGTTCAGCGAGGTGTTCAGCACGATGCCGTGCCCGCTGAGCTTCTGGAAATTTCGCAGCAGCCGGTGAAAGCGCGGATTGCCTTCGCGGCTCACCACCTGCGCCCGCACGGTGCCGTCGTGGTACACCAGAGCGGGCACGCGCTCCCGCCACTGCGGCGTCACGTCGAAACTCATCGCCATGTAGTCGGTCGGGTGCGGGTTCTGCAGGAATTGCGGCGCCAGGGTGTCCAGCAGGGCCGGCGAGAACGCGCGCCAGCCCTCGCGGAACTTGATCTTGCGATTCAATTCCTCCACCGCACCGGGGTGGAAAGGGTTGGCCAGAATGCTGCGATTGCCCAGCGCACGCGGCCCGAACTCCATGCGGTTCTGGAACCAGCCAACCAATTTTCCCTCGGCCAGCAGCTGGGCGGCCTTGCGCGCGGGATTCTTCAGAATCTCGATCACGGGCTTCTCGCGATGCTGCTCGCAGGCGCGGACACAGCGCTCGGTGGTGTAGCGCGGCCCGAGATACGGATTGCGCCGCGCCTGCACCGGCACCTTCTGCGCCGCCTGGGCGAAGGCCGCTGCCCCGATCGCGGTGCCGGCATCGCCCGGTGCCACCGGCACATACAGCTCCTTCACCCAGGGCAGCGCCGCCAGATGCTGGTTCAGCTTGATGTTCGCGGCGCCTGTGCCGGCGAACACCAGCCGGCCGTTGGTCTTGATGATGTCTGCCAGATAATGCGCCACCAGGCGTACGGTGCACTCCTCGTAAAGCTTCTGCACCCCGGCGGCGTAGTGGACGTAAGGGTCCTGAATCAAGTCGCCCGCGCGGCGCGGGCCGAGCAGCTCGATCAGCTTGCGGCTGTAGAAGTGACCACGATTCTTGTACTTGAAGCGGCGCAGCCCGACGGTGGCGATCAGCTTCGTGTTCACCTCGAAGCGCCTGCCATCACACTTGACCAGCGACGAGAGATCGTACTTGTCCGGGTCGCCGTGGGCCGCCATGCCCATCACCTTGGCATCGCCATCCAGCATCTCGAAGCCCAGATAGTCGGTGATCGCGCCGTACATGCCCGCCAGGGAATCCGGGTCGTGGAATTCCTTGATGCGCGTGATGCGGCCGTTCTCGCCATAGCCCAGGAACATCGAGGCATACTCGCCCTTCATGTCGATGGTGAGGATCGCCGTCTTGTC
The DNA here is from genome assembly GCA_964415735.1 of uncultured Klebsiella sp. GTDB lineage: Bacteria > Pseudomonadota > Gammaproteobacteria > Pseudomonadales > Pseudohongiellaceae > UBA5078. The sequence goes on from CAYQBR010000074.1 coordinate 1,674, forward strand.
CGTGAAGCCGCTCATGTAGTACGCGCTCGCGGCATGGGCGAGCTGATGCTGCACCGGCACCAGCTTCACCTTGTCCCAGGGAATGCGCAGCTCGTCCAGCAGCACGCGGATCTCCTGCAGGTGGCGGCGATAGCGGCGATTGCCATTGAACAGGGCGTCCAGCGCGCGATCGGGCGCATACCAGTAACGCTTGGCGTAATGCCAGCGCGCGCGGCTGAAGATCGAGATGGGCGCCCAGGGAATGGCCACGGTGTCGATGTCGCGCGGCTTGATCTTCGCCGCCCGAATGCAGAAGCGCGCGGATTCGCGCGGCATGCAGCCCTTGGCGTGCTTGCGCCGAACCAGTCGTTCCTCTTCGACGGCCGCCACCAGCTCTCCGTCGATGAACAGTGCGGCCGAGGCATCGTGACCCAGCGCGCCCCAGAGTCCCAGCGTAATGTGTGCCATCATGCCCCTTTGTCTTGCGACTGAATGTCGTGTTCGGTGTCCTGCAGCAGTTGGCTCAACATGGTCTGCACGGCCTTGTGCTGCGGCGTGCTTTCGGTGAAGTTGCGCGCGAAGCGGGCGATGTCGCGCTCGCTGGCGCGGCGGAAGCGGCGGGCGTCGCTCTCCTGGCGCATGGCGTCCAGATCGAGCACCTGCAGCGCGCCATCGGCCAGCAGGAAATTGGTGAGCTTGGTGTCGCCGTGCACGATGCCGTAGGCCCGCAGTGCGCTGAACAGCGACTGGAACTGCGCGAGCAGGGCCTGCCACTCGGCGCTGTCCGCTGGCGTCTGCAGCAGCAGGGTCTGCACGTCGGCGCCCGTCACGTGCTCACTGACATACCAGGCCTCGCGCCGCAAGGGGCCCCAGCGCCGTTCCAGCAGCAGCAGCGGTGCGGGCGTGGCGATGCCGAGCAGCTCCAGCATGTGGGCATTGCGCCAGCACTGGGCGGCGCGTGTAGGCATGAACAGGCGCTTCAGCGCATGCCACCAGGTCTTGAGGTTGTAGCGCTTGACGACGACGTCGCGGCCGTCGATCTGCAGCCTGACCACCGTGGCGGAATTGCCGTTCTTGAGCATCCGCCCGCCGGCCATGACGGCATCCGGCTCGGCGATGAAGCGCTGCCAGCCGGGCGAAGACAGCTCGCGGCGGCGCACCAGAAAGTGAGCGAAATCCTGCTCGCACACATTGGCACTGGTCTCGCGGAACAGTTTCTGCAACACCAGCTTGAGCCGCGCCATGCGCTTCTTGTGCAGCAGCGCGGTGAGCACGCCGGCATCGGCACTGATCTGCGCACCGGGGCGCAGGGCGCGGTAATGCTCGTAGAGGGCCGGCACGGCCGGATCATTGCTCAGCGGAAACTGCGCGAAGAACAGGGCCAGATTGCGCAGGGAGTTCACATTGTCGACGCCCTCGGCATCGCCCGCGTGCTGCTCCAGCGCCGCGGCGTCGAGCAGGGCGAGGGCATCGCCCTGCAGCAGGAAATTGTCCAGATGCAGGTCCTTCTGCAGCAGGCCGTGGGCATGACAGCGCGCGATCAGCGTGACAACATCGCGCAGCAGTGCCGCGCGGCCGGGCTCATCACTGCGCTCCCAGCGCTCGCGCACACTCTCGCTCTCGGCCAGATACTCCAGCAGCACGAAGCCGCTCTCGCCGTCCAGGCATTGCCCCGAGCCCAGCAGGGCCGGCGTGGGCAGGCCGGCATCGAGCAACAGGCCGATGCCTTCCACCTCGCGCTGCACATGCTGTTCCCAGCGACCGCGGGCGATGAAGATCTTCACGACCGCGAGATCCTCCTTCCAGCGCGCCAGGGCGACGACGCGCTTGCCTGGCAGCACGCGGAAGGTCTGCAGCAGCGTGAGCGTGTCCACCTTCTCCGGCGTCTCCGCCAGGCAGACTTCCAGCGTGGCCGGCAGCGCCAGCTCGCGCCCCTGGGCAAACAGATCATGCGTGTCGAGACTGTTCATGGCCTGGGCATCTCAGTGATTGATCTTCCTGTCCAGCTGCAGCGCCTTGCGCTGCACCTCGTTCCAGAATGGCGCGTTCTCGCGCAGCGCCTCGCGCACGGACGTGCCGGAATAGCCGCGCACGAAGCGCAGGAAATCCTGGCGGTTCAGCCCGATGTGCAGGGCCGAGAAATACAGGCCGGCCACGTCCTTGACGATCCAGCGGCGCGGCAGCGCGGTGTCGATCAGCGCACGGTGCAGATCGATGAGCGACAGTGTCGGTGCGGCACCCGCTTCGAACTGCGCCACCTCGTGCAGCAGGAAGTGGCAGATGTAGTAGTCGCGATGGCAGATGCCATGCGCGTGCAACTGACGGCTGATGCGCGCCAGCGCGTCGATCAGCTGCCACTTGCGTTGCAGGGGCGGACGCTGCTGCGGCCAGCGCGCGCAATAGTCCTCGAGGCTGATGGTGTCTTCCAGCGCCTCGGTGACGATGAAGGAGAGCCGGCGCGCCGGGTTCCAGCCGCGCTCGCCATAGGCCACCGCCGTCATGCTCGCCACGCCGAGTTCACGCAGGCGGGCGATGGCCTGCCATTCGTTGCGCGCACCGAGAATCGGCAGACGCAGGCTCAGCAGATTCTTCAGGATCTCGCCCCAGCCCACGCCCAGATGGATCTTGGCGAAATAGGCGCGGCCGTCCAGCTCGAAGCGCAGCGTGCGGCGCCCCTTCACGTTGCGATAGAGCTCGCCCTGCAGGGCCTGCACGGCGAGGAACGGGTCCTGGCCCTGCCAGGCGCGGGCGAAGTCCTCGCGCAGATAAAGGGTCATGCGGCACCTCGCCCGGCGGCACGCGCCTGCGCGAACCCCTCGATCATCTGCGCCACGTGTTGCGGCATGCTGTACAGGTCCTCGCGGCGCCCGTAGTCGATGCCGCTGCGCTGCCACATCAGCCGTTCACTGCTGGTGAGCATGTGCAGCAGGCGGCCGTTGAGATCGTCCTGGTTGAACGGGGATTCGCACACCTGGCCCGCCTCTGCCTTGCGCACATGGAAGGCGTAGCCGCAGGTGTCCGTGGTGAGCACCGGCAGCCCGGCCACCACCGCTTCGAGCAGGACATAGCCGGCGCTCTCGCTGTAGGCGGGATGCAGCAGCAGATCGGCGCCGAGCAGAAAACGCGGCACATCGTCGCGCCCGCCCAGGAACACGCACTGCTCCAGCACGCCGAGCGTGCGCGCCAGACGCTGGAAGCGCTCGGACTTGTCCTGCCCCACCAGGAAATAGCGCACGCGCTTGCGCACGGCGGGCGGCAGTGCGGCCAGCGCGCGCAGCGAACGATCCACGCCCTTCACCACGAAGCCGGAGCCGATCTGCAGCACGGCCAGATGCCCGGCATCCAGGCCGAACTCGGCACGCCACTGCGCCCGGATCTGCGCGGCATTGTCCGGCGCCTGACGGTCCCGCGCGATGCCGGGCGGAATATCGTGCAGACGCGGTCCGCATTGCGGGTAGTGCTGCAGGAACTGCTGGCGCTGCAGCGGCGAGAGCAGCAGCGCCTGGGTAGGCGCCTCGGCGCCGAACACCGCCTGCTCGTAGCGCAGGAAATGCCGGTAGCGCGGCGTGAAGCGGTAATAGAAGGCCCGTTCCTTCACGGCGCGTTCGGCGAAGCACGGGTCGGCCGCGAAGTAGACATCCAGGCCCGGCATCTTGTTGAAGCCGATCACGGCGTCCACCGGCGCCTGCTGCAGCTGCGCCTGCACCGCTTTGACGAAGCGTTCGTAGCGCGCGTGATTGCGCCAGGCGCGAATGTCGAGCAGATGCACGCGCAAGGCCGAGGGCTGCTCGCCCTCCCACTTCATGGCGTAAACGTCGATCTCGTGGCCGCGCTCGGCGCAGGCCAGGGCCACGCGCAGGAAGTCGCGCTGCTGGCCGCCATAAGGAAAATAGCCGTAGAGGACGAAGGCGAGCTTCATGGCCGCACCTGCACAGTGGCGGCGTTCTGCGCGATCAGCGCCTGCAGCGCGGCGAGCACGGCGGCGGGCGGATGGCTGCTGTAGCAGGCAGGCTCCACGCCCAGTGCCGGGCCGCTGTAGCGGCATTGCTTGCTCATGCAGGGCGCACAGGCAAGCGTAGAGGCCAGATGCTGCTGTGCACGCCCGAAGGTGCCCGACAGCCCCGGATTGGTGGCGCCATAGAGCGACACCGTGGGCGTGGC